>CAZDDA010000015.1:0-16732 GCA_964504085.1 uncultured Thermotogae bacterium
AGACGAGGAATCGTTGATCTCGTCGAATGCCTGGCAGACATCCCCGGTGTGGCTGACCTCTCGATGACCACCAACGGCCTGTTGTTGCCGCGCTATGCCAAATCCCTCGCGAACGCGGGGCTTGATCGGGTCAACATCAGCCTAGACACACTAAGGCCGGAGCGTTACCGCTACATGACCCGGCGGGGACGACTAGAGGACGCCCTCTCCGGGATTGAGGCGGCGCGCGAGGCAGGGCTTTCCCCGATCAAGATCAACGCTGTGATTATTCGGGGGATAAACGATGACGAAGTGGAGACCTTTGCCCAGAGGACGATACACGAAGGATGGGACATCCGCTTCATCGAGGTGATGCCGGTCGGTAAAGACGCAATCCTGGATGAGAGATGGCACGAGCGAGTGGTTACAGCGCAAGTGATCAGACGCAAGATCGAGACGGTTCTGGGTCCCTTGGAGCCCGCGAAGACCCAAATCGGAACTGGGCCTGCCCGCTATTATCGCCTCCCGGATGCAAAAGGAACGCTGGGTTTCATCACGCCGATCAGCGAGCAGTTTTGCGCACGGTGCAATCGACTGCGTCTCACCGCGGACGGGCAACTGCGCCCGTGCCTGCTCTCCGACGCGGAGGTTGATGTGCGCACCCCTCTTCGGCAAGGTGCGGATGTTGCCCTGTTGAAGGATCTCTTGCAGAAAGCGGTTGCAGACAAACCGGCGCAGCATCGACTGCAGGCTTACCGGCGACCGAAGCAGCGGACCATGTCGGAGATCGGAGGCTAGCTTAAATGGCTGCCACTTCATCGCCATGCGGAGGTTGTTATGGAACTGACACACATCGATAAAAACGGGCACGGCCGGATGGTCGATGTCGGAGCGAAGCCTGATACAAAGCGTATGGCCGTCGCGAAAGGCAAAGTCGTCATGCGCCCGGAGACGCTTCATCGTATCGCGGAGGGGAGTTTGCCCAAAGGCGATGTCCTGACGATCGCGCAGATCGCCGGGACGATGGCCGCCAAGCGTACCCCCGAGCTGATCCCCCTTTGCCATCCCCTATTTCTGACTCAGATTGACGTGAGGCTTCGCATTGACAAGAAGCAATCTGCGGTTGTTATCACAGCGACTGTGCGCAGTTGTGGAAAGACGGGCGTAGAGATGGAGGCCCTCACCGCCGTGAGTGTGGCCGCTCTGACGCTCTATGACATGATCAAGGCTGTGGAGAAGACCGTGCGGATCAACAACATCCGCCTTGTGGAAAAGCACGGGGGTAAGAGCGGGTCGATCGTCTTGGAAGACAAGGTCGAGGATGATGAGTGAGTCAATTATCGTTCGAGTGAGGCTGTTCGCTGCACCGCGGGAGGCGCTGCGGACTGGCGAGATAGAGGTAAAGCTCGGTGCCGGTGCGACCGTGGATGACCTCCTGAACCGTCTCAGCGGGACCTACCCCGTCCTGCACCAGTACATCGATCACCTCGGCGTGGCGGTCAATCGAGTGTACGCAAATCGGCAAACCCCGCTGAACGACGGTGACGAGGTGGCATGTCTGCCTCCTGTGGGTGGAGGGTAGAGTGAAGGATACGGACCGATTCAAGATCACCACACAGCCCATCTCCGTAGATGAGTTGATTGCAGAGTTCTCGGCCCCGAACATCGGGGCAGTGGGAACGTTCATCGGCGTTGTCCGCGGCGTTACGGAAGGACACGTCGTGGATCACTTGGAATACGAAGCCTATCCGGAGATGGCAGAGGAGACGCTGCGCCAAATCGGGGAGGAAATTCGTGCCCACTGGAGAACTGTATGCCAAGTCGCCATCATCCATCGGGTGGGAGAACTTGCTGTCGGGGAGGTCGCGGTGGTCATTGCTGTTTCTGCTGCCCATCGCCGAGAGGTCTTCGACGCCCTTCGCTACGCCATCGATCGCCTGAAACGCATCGCGCCAATCTGGAAGAAAGAGGTCTGGGAGAAAGGAGCCGCATGGATCGACGAGACATGATCAAGGTATATCCGATGTGCAGTGTTGAAGAGGCCCTACAACAGGTATTGACCCAGTTTCATCCCTTGGATCCCGAGCGGGTGCCGATCCTGGAGGCGCTTGACCGTGTGCTGACCGAAGACGTTATCTCGGAGTTCGACATCCCTCCGCACGCCAACTCCGCGATGGATGGATATGCCGTGCGCGCAGACGATACGAAGGGTGCCAGGCGCCAGACGCCTTGCACGTTGCGTGTCATCGGAAACTTGGCCGCAGGTCATGTGCTGGATACGCGCGTAACCCCTGGGGCAGCCGTGCGCATCATGACCGGCGCACCGATTCCCCCTGGCGCCGATGCGATTGTCCGTTTCGAGGACACCCGGAGCGAGGGCGAGTCGGTCCACATCTTTTCCGAGATTGGTGTGGAAAAGGATCTTCGTTCTGCGGGAGAGGACGTTCGCCGAGGGGAGCGGGTATTGCGGAAGGGGATGCATCTTCGACCTCAGGAAGTGGGCATGTTGGCTGCGCTAGGGCGTGCCAATGTTTCGGTCGTTCGCCGCCCGCGGGTGGCTATTCTGGCTACGGGGGATGAACTGGTGGACGTGGGCCATTCCCTCACTCCGGGGAAGATCTACGACGCGAACAGCTATTCAAACGTTGCTCAGGTCCTTCGCTACGGAGGGGTCCCTATCCACTTGGGCATTGTCCACGACCGGAAAGATCTCTTAGCGAAGAAGATCGAGGAAGGTCTATCGCAGGGTGTTGATCTGTTCCTTGTCTCTGGGGGGGTCTCCGTCGGGGACTTCGATGTCGTCAAAGAAGTCCTCGCCGCCAAAGGAGAGGTCTCCTTTTGGCGAGTACGCATGAAGCCCGGCAAACCACTTGCCTTTGGAACGATCGGGGGAGAGCCGGGCAAGGGCGTTCCTCTGCTGGGTATGCCTGGGAATCCGGTCTCCGCAATGATCTCCTTCGAGCTTTTCGCACGGCCCGCCCTTCTGACCATGCTGGGAGAAACCGACTTGGAAAAACCGAGCGTTGAGGCACTGCTCGTAGACGCGATACCGCACAAAGACGATCGTCGCCACTACTTACGGGTTCGCCTAGAAGAGAAAGATGGAAAGCGCTACGCCTCTCTCGCTGGCAACCAGGGGTCAGGGGTTCTAAATTCGATGGTGAGGGCCGATGGTCTCGCCGTCATACCCGAAGAGTGGCCTTCCGTCCCCGTCGGTCAACGGGTCCGGGTAATGCTGCTGGATTAGCCCCGGAAAAGACTCGCTTGGTTGGGTGGCGGCGTAAACACCTCCTTTCGATCTGCAACCCATCTAAGCGAAAGCTGTGTGAAGGAGGCAGGAGGTGCCATGGAGATCTCAGTCGGTATCTTGACCGTGAGCGATCGCTGTTTTTTGGGGGAGACAGAGGACAAAAGCGGTCCTCTCCTCGCCCTGCTGGTGACGGAGCGCTTGTCGGTACGCATTCTCGAAAAAGCTGTCGTGGGCGATCGCGATCATCGGGAAGAGGTAAAGGACGAACGCGATCCCCTCTTCACCCTGCTGGTGACGGAGCGTCTGTCGTCGGTTCGCATCGCCGAAAAAGCTGTTGTTCCCGATGATCGTAGACTCATTTCCGAAACCCTGCAACGCTGGTGCGACGACCTGCGGCTTGACCTGATTCTCACCACAGGTGGGACCGGGTTTGCTGCTCGTGACATCACCCCGGAAGCGACGAAGGACATCATCGATCGCGAGGTCCCGGGCCTAGTCGAAGCCATGCGCGCTGCCAGCGCGAAGCATACCCCTCACGCCATGTTGTCAAGAGCCATCGCAGGGATCCGTGGGAGCACGCTCGTTGTCAACCTGCCCGGGAGTCCGAAGGCAGCGAAGGAGAACCTCGAGGTGATCTTGCCTGCTTTGCCTCATGGAATTGAGATCCTCAGGGGAAGCCCCGGAGCAGATCAAAGGCACCAACACCCTGCTGCGGGTTGATGCTTCACGGCGGCGAAAAGCCAAAAAAAAACATCAACCAGAGGGAAGGACCCCGCAAGCGAGCGGCGGACTTCTTTACCCAGACGTATCGAAGCGCTTGGTTCTAAGGGCTCCCTGATCGACGCTTTATGCGGCGCTTGGCCCTCTTTGACGGTCGGAAGACGCGCGGGTCGAAGCGGTCCCGCAGTCCATCGCCGAGGAGGTTGAAGCCGAGGATCGTGAATGCGATAGTGGTCCCGGGAAAGACAGCAAGCCACGGATCCAGGGACAAGAAGGAGCGAGCTTCGTAGATCATTCGTCCCCAAGAGGCGTGGGGTGGTTGTACACCCAATCCGAGGTAGCTAAGTCCGGCATCAGCCAGGATTGCAGTACCCAAACTCACCGTCCCCTGAATGACCAAGGGAGTAAGAAGGTGCGGAAGAAGGTGGACGAGAAGAATCCAACCGGTATCCGCGCCACTTGCGCGTGCAGCCATTACAAAATCCTCCTCTTTGAGCGAGAGCAGGTTGCCCCGTACAAGCCGCGCGAAGATGGGGATATTGGCCACAGCGATAGCGGTCATACTGTTGCGTATTCCAGGTCCAAAGACACTTGCAACGAGAATTGCCAGGAGGATGATGGGAAACCCCATAACGAAGTCTATGACCCGCATCACGAGCTCATCGGCCCATCGGCCGAAGGTCCCGGCGATCATTCCCAGCGCCGTTCCCCCTGCAGCCCCCAGTCCCACGGCCAGTATTCCGACGAAGAGTGAATACCCTGCGCCCTCCATCAGTCGGCTGAGGGTGTCTCTCCCCAGGTGATCGGTCCCCAGCGGGTGGGCCAAAGTGGGTGGCAAAAGCCGGGAGGCAATGTCCTGCCGTGCGGGAAGGTAGGGCGTGTATAACTGTCCGAGCAACGCAAAAAGTAGCACGCCTGCGATGATGCCGGCTCCAAATGCCAGATTGATGTTGCATCTGTGTTGCATTTCAGCTCACCGATAGCGGATACGGGGGTCGAGCAGGCCGTAAATGACGTCCACCGAGAAGTTCACAGCCGCAATCAAGAAGGCAATAACTACCGTAATTCCTTGCACAAGCGGGAGATCACGAGAGCTGATCGCCTGAAAGACGAGCCGCCCCACCCCCGGGAGGTAGAAGACATTCTCAATGATGATGCTTCCTGCAATCAGTTGCGCTACCAACAGCCCCGCGAGAGTGGCAAGTGCGATCAGTGCATTCTTCATCGCGTGCTTGTAGAGTACGCACCACTCCGCTAGTCCCTTGGCTCGGGCCGCGGTGATGTACCGCTCATTGAGCACCTCAAGAAACGAGGCGCGGGCCAAGCGGCCAAGGACTGCCACTCGGGGCATCGCAAGTGCGACCGCCGGAAGAAGGAGCGCGACGATCGCCACGCGCGTTGTTCCCCAACCGGGGAACCCTCCGGCTGGGGTCCAGTGGAGTTGTACCGAAAAGAGCAGGATGAGCAAGATTCCGACCCAGAATTCGGGAAAGATCATCCCAATCTGCATCAGAAAACGACCAGCGTAATCCCCTGCGCGGTTGTGTTGGGTGGCCGTGAAGACACCGAGAGGAATTGCCAGCATGACTGCCAGCACCATCGCCATCCCGGTTAGGGGCAGCGTGAGCGCCAGGCGAGAGCCGATAAGGGTCGAGATCGGAAGCTCGTGATGAAGAGAAGTACCAAGATCACCGCGCAGGGCGTGTACCAGCCAGTCGACATAGCGTAGGACAGCCGGTCGATCGAGCCCAAGTCGCATTCGTGTCGCTTCGTAGACCCCCGGGTCGGCATCGATTCCCAGTACGATCTGTGCCGGGTCACCTGGAATGACGTTCAGAAAAGCAAACACCGCAATGGAGATCAGCAGCAGGGTCCCAACAAGCCCGATGATTCGCCTCCCCAGATATGCTGCCACCTTTCCTCCTTCACGATGTTGTGCATTCCCGCGATTCGATTATAGCGTGTCTTTTGAAGATTCCGGTGCAGTCTGTTTGCGACGGCCCCAGCGAGAGAGGTTGAACGAAAACCCCGGGAGACTCCCTCTGGAAAGGCCCTGCAACGCTTGCTGATTCTGCCCACCTGGTGTACAGAGCAGACGGTGCCTTCTACGGGATTTGTTGTTTCAGTGGAATTAGGGCTACCTTTGAAGACGCCTTGGCTATCTCTTAACATGTCTTCCATCGCTGCGAAGGACTCATTCGGCAAGGTCGACTGGCTGCCAAGCGAATCTTGATACCGAGCAAAGTCGACTATATTAGCAAGCCGAAGGAAACATTGCTAATCCGCTGTCAAAGCGGCTGGGGCTCAGCCCCTTGACGGTGGTGCGGCACGGGGTTAAAATAGATTAGCAAGCAACGGGTAAGAGTGCTAATAACATCGCAAAGGAGGAGGTTGCAGCATGAAGATAAAGCCGTTGGGAAACAGGGTCTTGGCGAAGAAGATCGAAGAGGAAGAAGAGAGAAAGACTCCAGGTGGGATTGTCCTCCCCGAGAGCGCGAAGAGCGACAAAGTCGTGCGCGCGGAGATTATAGCCGTGGGGACGAACGAGAAGATTGAGGTGAAGAAAGGAGACGAGATTATCGTCTCCAGCTTTGCTGGGACGGAGATGGAAGTCGGCGAAGACAAGCTTCTCCTGGTTAAGGCCAGTGACATACTAGCGGTTATCGAATAGGGAAGACAAAGGGGGATAAAGAAGATGGCAAAAGAAGTGATATTCGGAGAGGAAGCCCGGCGCCGAATGAAGGCAGGGATTGACAAACTCACCGATGCCGTTCGGATCACGCTCGGGCCGCGGGGCCGCAATGTGATCCTGGCCAAGAAGTTCGGCAGCCCCGACATCACAAACGACGGGGTGACAATCGCGCAAGAGCAGGAGTACAAGGACGAGTTTGAGGACATGGGTGCCCAGCTGGTGAAAGAAGTCGCCTCCAAGACGAACGACATCGCCGGTGACGGGACGACCACCGCGACCATCCTTGCTCATGCCATGATCGAGGAGGGGTTCAAGAACCTTGCTGCCGGGGCGAATCCGATGGAACTCAAGCGCGGGTTGGAGAAGGGATGCGCCGGGGTCGTTGAGTCGCTGAAAAAACAGTCTCGTAAGCTCAAGACCAAAGAAGAGACGGCACAAGTGGCCACCATTTCCGGCAATGACGAATCGATCGGCAAGATCATCGCCGATGCGATGGAGGCTGTGGGCGAGGATGGGGTCATCACCGTGGAGGATTCCGACACGATAGAGACGAACTACGAAGTCGTTGAAGGAATGCAGTTCGACCGGGAGTACATCTCTCCCTATTTCGTGACCGACCCCAAAAAGATGGAGGTCCTCCTCGAGAAACCTCATATCCTGGTCACGGATCAAGAGCTTAAGAGCGCGGCCGACCTTGTCCCGATGCTGGAACGAGTGGCACAGAGCGGCAAGCCGATCCTCGTTATTGCCAAGGACGTCACCGGCGAGGCCCTGACCACTCTCGTCCTCAACAAATTAAAGGGAACGCTGACCAGCTGCGCGGTGAAGGCTCCCGGCTTCGGGGATCGCCGCAAGGCGATGCTTGAGGACATTGCCGTGCTAACGGGCGCCACGGTGATTGCCGAGGACGCAGGGATGCAGATCAAGGACACCACGCTCGACATGCTCGGCCATGCGGAGACGGTGAAGGTCGACTCCGATAACACGACGATCATCGGCGGTTCGGGGTCGGAGGATGCGATCAAGGGGCGCATTGAGCAGATTGACGCCCAGATCGAGACGACTGACTCCGACTACGACCGGGAGAAGCTGGAGGAACGTAAGGCCAAGCTCGCCGGCGGGGTGGCCGTGATCAAGGTCGGCGCTCCCACCGAGACCGAGCTGTCTGAGAAGAAACACCGAATGGAGGACGCACTCGAGGCGACCAAGGCGGCCGTCGACGAGGGGATCCTGCCGGGTGGTGGCGTGGCTCTAATCGCTGGCGCAAAGGCGCTGGATGACCTCAAACTGGAGGGCGATGAAGCCGTTGGCGTAAAGATCCTTCGTAAAGCCCTTGAGGCGCCCCTCCGACAGTTGGCGAACAACGCCGGGTTTGAAGGGGCGATCGTGGTCGAGCGTGTCAAGGCGTCAAAGTCCAAAGTGGGCTTCGACGTGATTGTGGAGGACTACCGTGACATGTTCGAGGCGGGCATCATCGACCCGACCAAGGTGACTCGATCGGCGCTGCAGAATGCGGTTTCGATTGCAGGGATGCTTCTCACTACCGACGCCTTGGTTGCGGAGATCAAGGAAGACGAGAAAGCTCCGGCAATGCCTCAGCCGCCGATGCCCTACTAGTCAGAGACTTGTCTAGGCCCCCTTTGCCCGGCTATGATCGGGCAAAGGGGGTTTTCTTTTGCGAAAGCGGCGGAAGATAGGCCTTGCGCTCGGTGGTGGTGGAGCCCGGGGATTTGCCCACCTCGGTGTACTCATCGTGCTGGAAGAGCACGATGTTCCCGTTGACATGATCGTGGGAACCAGCATGGGGGCCGCGATGGGAGCTGCCAAGGCGCTGGGGATGGATCTCAACAAGCTCGCTCGGCTCCTTTCCCATCTTGATCTCAATGAACTGCTGCAGGTCTCCGACAATACCATGCGTGAAGTCCAGCGTGCCATCGCTCGGGGGATGGTGGAGTACATGCGTGGAACGAGTTGGCGTAAGGAGACCGCCCCGGAGAACCTCGCCCGCATGTACGAGCTCTTTTCCCTGCTGACGGCCAAGAAGAGCTTCTCCGATGTTCAGATTCCATTTGCAGTTGTCGCAGCGGATGTTGAGTCCGGGGAACGTGTTGTGTTGAAGGAAGGGAAACTCTATCAAGCGGTCACTGCCAGTGCAGCCGTCCCAGGAATCTTTGCGCCGGTTGACCACGCAGGTCGTTACCTGATTGACGGAGGCGTGGTCGACAAGGTCCCGGCCGAGGTGGCAATTGACATGGGAGCCGACATCGTGATTGCTGTCGATACCGGTGCGCAACTCGCACGCCGCGTGGACAACAGTTTCGACGTGCTCTTCCAATCACAACGAATCACCTCACAAGAGTTAACGGCGGTCCAGCTTGAGCGCGCACGCAACCGGCTCAATGGTCGGCTTGTCCTCCTTCAACCGGACGTGGCATCGATCACCCTATTCGCTTTCGAACGACTTCCCGAGGCCGTACAAGCAGGCAAGGAGGAGACTCTTGCGCGTATGGCCGAAATCAGACAGCTGTGCGGGATCCGCGAGCCTTGGTCTAGGGTTCGTTAGCGATGGCGAAAACCGGACTTACTGCCTCTCCGAAGAGATTATCGCTGTCCGTTGCGGTTACTTTCAGCTGATAGAGGGTACCGCCAAGGAGTGCTGTAGGATTCCATGTGTACGCGCCACTGTTCGCCAGCCCCTCGACCAGAGGCTCCCACGTTTCCCCTCCGTCGCCTGATAGGTAGATGTCAATCCGCAATTGCTCAGGGGGGCCGTCAGGATCGACTGCCGACCAGATGATGCTGCTCTGGGCACGTTCATCCGAGCTTTCCGTAGGCGAAATGAGAGTCACGACTGGCACGGTCTCTGCAACAATGGCTGCAGAGTTCTTCGCTCTGGGAGTTCCATTGAGTGTCTCCCCGTTGGCGTCGCTGCCGCAGCGAATCACCCCGTCATTGCTGTGCCAGTTTCCGGGGACATCGGCGCCGGTAGGATCTACACGTTCCATGGTGGCGTGAGGACGCTCAGCGGTGGAAGCACTTCCGGCGGCCCATCCCTCCTGATTTGCGTTTGCCGTATCGACCTCGACGCCGTCTGCATCAATCAGCCGCAAAACCATTCCGGTGTTGATAAGGTTCCCGACGTAGATTAGGTCTGCCTCGATATCGGATATTGTGGCATCGTCAGTCCGCTCGAGGAGAAAGAAATCGCCAGGTCCCACAGTGGTCTGCCGTATCTCTCTGGTGGCTCCATCAAGCTCTCCCAGACGGATCACCGTATCAGCGAAGACAAGCGTCCAACCGACAAGGTCAATGAGTTCGTCTGACACGTTAACTAGCTCGATCCACTCGTCTGCACTGCCCGCCTCACTCCCTGCCCACGCTATCTCATTGATAACCAACGTCTTTGCGATTGCAGTTGATCCCACAAGCAAAGCGAGAATGACTCCCACCAAACCCATGACCCAAAAGTGTTTTGCCATCATCTGTTCCTCCTCTTAGCATCTTATGTCTTGTCAGCTACCTGCTGACATCGTCCTGTCATATAAATCATGATACTGTGTTAATGATGCAATGTCAACCCTTACGCTGAGACGTGGAAGATTGAAGCAGGGGATGCGACAGTCCACATCGTTCCTCTTCGTGGTCGTTGTGTGTTCAGCCAGAAAGCATTGCCAGGTTGATCCTGAGAGTTTACACTTCGGGAAAAGCCAACGAACGGGGGTGAGGCCCCGCAGTGGTATTCTGCGCGATTGAGGGAAAATGAACACGTTGCTTGTTATCGGAATCGTGATTGCCTCCGGCTTTGCTTTCGGAGAAGTTGCGGGGAAGCTTGGCCTCCCTCGGGTTACGGGGTACATTCTTGCAGGCGTTCTCCTTAATCCAGGGGTCTTTCATATTGTTCCGGTGAGCTTCGTGCAAGCTACTGAACCGGTCACCAACATTGCGCTTGCCGTCCTGACATTTGCTGTTGGCGGCACTCTAGCCCTTGCTCCCCTACGGGAACTGGGGAAGGGGGTTGCCTTTATTGCTGTGGGAGAGGCGGAGCTGGCAGCACTGATTGTCACCCTGGGAACACTGGCCACTCTGCCGTTTCTTATTCGCTTTGAGAATGCAAGTTACCTCGCGACGTATCTTCCTCTTTCGCTCCTTTTGGGATCGCTTGCTTCGCCAACCGACCCTTCGGCAACCCTTGCCGTCGTGCACCAGTACAAGGCGAAGGGTCCAGTGGCGTTTAGCATCATGGCCGCCGCTGCTCTTGACGATGCGTTTGGACTGGTAAACTTCAGCATTGCCATGATGCTTGCAGCCATACTGACAGCACATGTGTCATTGCATGCTTCGTCTCTTGTCACACCCTTTCTTGGCATTGGCGGAGCAATTCTCCTCGGAATCGTGCTTGGCATCGTATTCCACGTGGCGTCACGCGTCATTCACGGAGAACAGGAGGGTCTGTTCATTGTCCTCATCCTGGCTATTCTCACTTTGTGCTACGGCATTGCTACCCTGCTTGGCCTGGATCAGCTCCTAGCGACGATGAGCGTGGGGGTCACTGTGGTCAACTTCGGTCACGAGAGGGACAAGATCTTCCGGCTTGTTGAAGCCTACGCGGAACCACTCGTGTTCGTTCTGTTTTTTACCATCAGCGGGATGTACCTTGATTTTCAGATCCTGTTCAAGTTCTTACCCGTCGTCCTTCTTTTCGTTGTCTTCCGTTCAGTTGGAAAGCTGGCGGGGGCCTACGCCGGTGCCTCTCTTGCTCGAGCTGTTCGTTCAGTGCGGCACTACACGGGTTGGGGCCTGATCCCCCAGGGAGGGATTGTCATTGGGCTGGTCCTAGTGATGAAGCAGGATCCTACGCTTGCTTCCCTTAGCGACGTCTTGCTCAACGTGATTATTGGTGCGACGGTCATCCACGAGCTGATCGGCCCACTGACCGCCAAGTTGGCCCTATACAAAGCGGGGGAGTTGTCCGAGCAGACTTCCTCCGGAAATAGGCCAGAATGACCGAGCATCTGCTGCTAGCCGAACCCCACTATACTGTTGTTTGGGGGCATGGCGCTGTACCCTTCTAACCTGAAGTACGATTCGGTATACTTGGTAGCTCTTGCTGACAAGAGCGCTTGCGTGCAGCATGGTAAGGATGGAAATCGTCGCTTCTACGGGAAGTCGCAGACTGTACCGGCTAGTTGGCGTGGCTCTTGTTGCGGTTGTTGTGAGCCACGGCATCTCTTTGGGAGGGGGCTTTCCTCTTCCGCCGGCTGAAGTTACTCACTACGATATCACCCTGGAGATTGACTTTGCAGGAGGAGCATTCCGTGGCACGCAGACGACTGACTACCTCAATACGACCGGCAGCCAACTTGAGGAGGTCTTCTTTAGACTCTATCCGAATGCCCCTGTGATCTACGGAAACGGCTTTCTCAACGTGGATGCGGCCGAAGTGGATGGGAAAACCGTTGAGACGAGAACCTTTGTGGACAACACGGCTCTATGGGTTCCCCTTGTCTCGCCGCTTGAACAGGGGGAACGGATCTCGCTGAAGATGGATTTCAGCGGCCAAACTGCTACGTGGGAGGAAGACTCTCGTACGTCGGCGGGGTATGGAATCTACGCGACGTCCTCTCGAGCTATGGTACTGGCCTCCTTCTATCCGATTCTTGCTGTCTATGATGAAGAAGGCTGGAACATCGATCCGATTGCCGAGATTGGCGATGCCGTTTTCAGCGAAGTGGCTTCATACACGGTGAACGTGACGGCTGATCCCAGGCTTCGCATCCTTACCTCGGGACGAGGCGCCGATCAATGGGAGGAAGACGGTCGGCGCACCTACAGGTTCAGCGGACAGGGGATACGAGATTTTGTCATCGTTGTTGGAGATGGGCACCTAGAACGAAGCGAGATGGTGGACGGTGTGCTCCTGCGTACCAACTTCCTTCCACAACACGGTCGTGCAGGCGAGATCGCAATGGTACGGGCCAAGATGGCGATCGATCTCTATCAACGGTGCTTTGGGCCCTTTGTCTTGCACGAACTCGACCTGGTTGAGGTTCCGCTAGTAAGGGCCGCGGGGGTGGAGTACCCGGGGTTGCTTCTCATCGCCGAGGACTATTGCGAGCATCCAGTCGATACGTTTTTTGACATCATCGTTGCCCACGAGGTCGCGCATCAGTGGTGGTACGCAGTGGTAGGCAGTGACGTCATCGAAGAGCCGTGGCTTGATGAGGCACTTGCCACCTACTCTTCTGCTCTCTTTCTCGAAGAGGCGTACGGCACTGTCGTGGCGCAAGAAACGATAGGGGAATGGCAGACCTCGTATCAATCCGCCCGCGCACGCTATCCGGAGCTTTCAGTCGCATCTTCACTTCATGCCTTCCCCGATTCAGCTTCCTACAGCTCGTTTGTCTATAGTGGCGGTGCGGTCTTCCTCGATGAGGTGCGTCGAAGAGTCGGCGATGCCGTCTTTTTCGACGCCCTTGCCGACTACTATCGCGATCTTGCATTCCAGATTGGTCGCGGTTCCGATTTGCTTGCGTGTTTTGTGGAAGCCTGCGCCTGTGACCTTTCCGAGATCTTCGTCGAGCATTCGGTACCATAGGCACAGGCCTGCGTCCTATTGCCGTTGGTGTTGATCGACCACGAAACTTTCTTCTTGACTTCGTGTATCTTTGGACGATCCACTAGGAAAAGGAGGCTTCCGATGAGACGTCGATTCAAAGGTACGGGTGTGCTTGTTGTTCTCCTGCTGATTGCCCTTGTCGGCGGAACAACCCTGTTTGGTAGCGAGGTTGATCTTCTCGAATCCCAGTACTACGTGATTTCAATCGGAGCGATTGAGATTTCTATTGAATCGCTTATCCAGAGTGCGAAGGAAGGGGGGCTTGCTGTCATTGTCGACAGCGGCGAGCAGGTAGTATCCTACCGGGGAGGCAATCTCACCGATGAGTCCGAGGAGATTCTCCTCGATGCCGATTCTCTCCTTTATGTCGACCATAGTTGGTTTCTTTTGCGGATGGCGGGGCAGGACCTCGATTACGTGGTGAGGCCGGCGGAGGTCGGCTACACGCTCCTTCTTAGCCCTCACCGGGATCTCCCGCAAGGAGAAACACTTCTTGCCGTGCTTGGCGAATTGCAGCAGATGGGTATCGTGGGTGAAGAAGTGCAAATGGAATGGGGAGGGGCGTTCTCCAAGGAGACGGACAAGTCCCCGGAGCCTCCTGATGGTGTAGCGATCGACTCCGCTCTTTACGGGCTTACGATGGCGGAGGACTGGTTCGCGGCTGCTGCATCCCAAGGCCTCACGCGGGTGGGGCTACGTGTGGAGGTTGTTGTGGAGAAGTTCCCCGGTGCAACAATTCCAGCGGTGTTCCAAGCAAATATCGTGAGTGAAACAGACGAGCTCGCCAAGCTGCTGGTTCCCATCCATGGTTTGGTGGAACTGGCAGGCTCCAATGCCGTTAGCTACGTCAGGCCCCCCTATCAACCGTACCCAGTTGCTCCTTAGCTAATTGGAGGCATCATGAAGCGGATCGTTTTGTTGGTGATACTTCTTGTTGGATTGCTTTCGATATCAATCGGTGCCCAATCAACGCTCAGCGTGGGCATCGATCAAGCAACGCGTGAATCGTGGAGTGCAGTTGCTGCCGAGTTCCAAGATGAGACAGGGATGAGGGTTTCGTTTCGTCCATATCCGCAAGTTGACTTCGCCCAACAGATTGTCATCCAACAATACCTCCGAACCGAGAAGCTTCATCTGGCTATGATTCACGAAGGATGGGGAGCGCTTGTTCAGTCGTACCTGGTAGACTTGAAGGACTACGAGTCGCGGCTTCAGCGAGATGCACTCTCAATGACGTACTTCGGCGGGAAGCTTGTTGGGGTACGGATTCCGTTTGCGCCGGACTGGTTCCTCGCTGTTCTTGCTTGGCCCGAGGATCGAGATGCAGCGGTGACGTTCTTGGAAATGGCAGCGAGAGCCACAGGCGGCTCAGAAAAGGACGCTGTGGCGGTGTCGCCTCAGGGACTGGCTACCTCCTACCGGACGGAGAAAATCGCTCGATCTGACCACAACCCAAAGATTGATGGTTCGCTTGCCGTCCTCCTCGGTGCAGCCGAGGCCACGCTTGGGCCCCTGGCAGCGGAGATCACTGCAAGGCTTCCCCAGCCTGCACGGGCTGCGCTAGAAGGACTGGCTGGCCTGTACGGGGTTCCGTTCTCTTCTGCCACGTCAACGGTGACGGTGGTTTTGGAATCCCCCGGACGGGCGAGTGCCAACGTGGCTGCCCTTTCCGCCCTCGGAGTCGATCGTGGTGCCATCGAAGCGACCACCGGCCTGATCAAGGTCAGCGTGCCTCTCGGTTTGGTCAAGCAGATTGCGGCACAGCTAGGGGGGATTACTTTCATCCGGCCACCCTACGTCCCGTATCCTCTTGGCGTCACCGGTCAGGGGGTCGCAGCGATCGGAGCGGACGCATTCCACGCCGCCGGGATTACTGGAAGCGGGGCCAGGGTTGCGATCGTTGATCTTGGTTTCGCAGGTCTCTCGCAGGCACAAGCGCGAGGGGATCTTCCCACTTCGGTGCACCAGCAAGATCTGACCGGAACCGGCCTCACCAGCGGAATCACCCACGGAACAGCAGTCGCCGAGATTGTGCATGAGATTGCCCCTGGCGCCGAACTGTACCTGATCAAAATCGGCGATGAGGTCGATCTGGATCAAGCGGTGACCTACTGTCAAAACAGCGGTATCGACATCATCAACCACTCCCTTGGCTGGTACAACACCAACTTCTACGATGGCACGGGAACGATCGCCGAGATCGCCAAGCGGGCCATTCGGGCCGGTATCCTGTGGGTGAACGCTGCCGGGAACGAGGCAGAGAGTCATTGGGAAGGGCCGTTCACTGACGGAAACACCGATGGTTGGCACGATCAATCGCTCGGCTTCCACGCGACAGGCGGTTCGCAAGTGATTCTGTACATGACCTGGGACGCCTGGCCGCAGGCGTCGAGTGATTACGATCTTTACCTGTACGACCCGGCGGGCAACCCAGTCGCCTCTTCGACCAAGCATCAGACCGGGACTGAAGAACCGACCGAGTCGATTACGGCAACGGCCCCGGCAAGCGGAACCTATACCGTGCGGATCAAAGGGTCAGGTTCTAAGAAGCTTGAGATCTACAACCTCTATCACGACCTCTCTCCTGCGATTGCAGCCAGTTCGATCCTTGCTCCGGCGAACGCGGGAGACGTAGTGACCATAGGGGCGATTGATTACGCCCACTACACGACGGGGCCGCAAGAGTCATACAGCTCGCAGGGTCCGACGAACGACGGCCGCGCGAAGCCCGATCTGTGCGCACCGGACAGTGTTACGACCGGAACGAATCCCTACTCGCCTTTCTTGGGCACATCCGGAGCTGCTCCACACGCAGCCGGAGCAGCTGCACTCCTCCTTTCGCAGCAGCCGTCACTAACTGAGCCCGCGCTTAGAGCCCGACTCCTGTCGCAAGTGGTGGCCATGGGTAGCCCGTATGCCTACGGGCAGGGACGCCTGTTTCTTTCCTCTCCTACCCAGCCCAATCAGGGGCCGACTGCCGCCTTCACCTATTCACCCGTTTCGCCGATGGTGGGAACCACTGTGACATTCGACGGATCGACGTCCAGCGATGCTGATGGGGCGATCAGCTCCTATTCTTGGAGCTTGGGGGACGGAACGAGCGGCACCGGAGTCAGCGTACACCATGCGTATGCATCTTCTGGGACGTACACGGTCAGCCTCACTGTGACCGACGACGATGGAGCAGGGGATACCACGACCCACCAGATCGCAGTGACGACACAACCGAACCAAGCCCCGACTGCGTCCTTCACCTATTCACCCGTTTCGCCGATAGTGGGAACCACTGTGGCGTTCAGCGGCTCCACCTCCTTCGATCCCGACGGAACGATCGTTTCTTATTCCTGGAACTTCGGAGACGGGTCCCGTGGTTCCGGAGTCAGCGTACAACGTGCGTACGCGTCTACGGGGGCATACACGGTGACCCTCACCGTGACCGACGATGACGGTGCAACAGACAGCGAGGTTCACACCG
>CAZDDA010000016.1:0-16270 GCA_964504085.1 uncultured Thermotogae bacterium
CAAGACCCACCAACGAACGACTTCTCTGGCAGTAGCAGTCTGGTTTCTCTTCTTTACACGTTCTTGCTCATTGTGTGGTTACAGATAGCCTGTCCCTTTTATCACAAACTCTAATAATAGTGACTCTTACCTCGCCCGTCTGTAATCTCTATTACATTCCGAACCCGGTTGCCGCGTGTTCTGTGCTGAAAAGGAAAACAGCGTGGTGTTCTGAGTGCAAGAAAAGGATCGTCTTGCGGCAGTCGAGGTTCTCGCAGACCGAGCTCATGTCCGCGGTAAGATCGTTCGAAATGGGTTCTTCGTCAGTACCATGATAAGCTGATCAGCTTATCATGATTTACAGATCGGAAACCACCCGGTTTTGACGTTGCAGACAAGCGCGTAGAATGGCGTTCAAGTTTGGCTTTTCAGTGTCAAAGGTTTGCCTCTACCACGCCACAGCAAGAACTCGAGTTCCAGGTACAGTCCCCCAGGCTCTCTCACTTCTCAGGCACACAGGCTTCCCCTATAATCCCCTCAAGGAGGTCCGTGAATGCAAGATACTCCTATTGTTATCCTGATTACAGGCGACATCCATCTCGGTCGCCATCCAACTCACATTCCTGAAGAGATCGACGGCCCTCAATATTCGCCAAGTGCCGTATGGAGAACGCTAGTTGAGCGCGCCATTCAAGAGGAAGTTGATGCTGTCGTCATCACGGGCGACGTCATCGATCGGAAGAACCGTTTCTACGAAGCCTACGGTCCCTTCGAGGATGGCTGCCGAAGACTCCAGGATGCGAGCATTCCTGTCATCGTAGTCGCGGGTAACCACGACTATGACACGCTCCCTAACATCGCGTCCGGAACGCATCTTGACAACCTGCACCTTCTTGGAACAAGAGGGAGTTGGGAGCGATTCACGCTGGAACGCGACGGAATCCCTGTCGCCTGCTTCGATGGCTGGTCGTTTCCTGCTGAGCATGTCCACGAATCACCTGTCACGAGGTATGATCTCCCACAGACTACAGGTATCCCCGTCATCGGCGTCTTGCACGCTGATTTGGATTCAATGAGGAGCACCTACGCTCCCGTTGCCAAGAGCGAACTACTCCGTACGCCCACCGTAGCATGGATTCTCGGGCACATACACAAGCCTGCCGTGTACGATAGCGCTGTACCTCTCATCGTGACTCCCGGCTCCCCTCAACCACTCGATCCAGGCGAGGTGGGTCCGCATGGTCCCTGGCTTGTCACGATCAAATCGACAGTCGTCAAGGCGACGCAGATTCCACTGGCCACAATCCGATACGCTCGTCTCGACATCGACGTTAGCAGCATTGATGATCCTTGGGGCGTCCCCGCTCTAGTCTCAGCCAGGCTTCGGGAGGAGGCTGCACTCAGCGCAGACATGGATTCTCTGGAGCTTGTTCTGCTCCGAGTCGTTCTCGCCGGACGCTCAGCAGTCGACGCACAGCTTCGCGATCCGGACGTTCAGAACGGGATCAAGGAGGAACTGAAGCTAGAACTCGGTGGAGTTCAGGTTCGCATTGAGAGCTTGAACGTCGAGACTCAGCCGAGACTGGATCTGGAAGACCTCAGACGAGGCAAGACGCCTGCAGGATGGCTCGCGAGATTACTTCTCCTGGAGAACGACCGGCTACTTGCAGAACATGCCCGCTTGGTGGAGGACAGCGTCTCGACAATGAGAACTGCCTATCACTCGAGAGCCTACCTTCCCCTCCGCCAAGAAGACTGGGCCGGCAGTCCCGATCAGGATACCGCAATCCGAGCACTCCGGCGCGAAGCTCGGAACCTTCTCGATGTCTTGACAAGGCAGAAAGAGGGTGCTCCGTGAGCAAGGCCAGCCTCCATTTCAGGAAGATCAAGATCGTCCGTGCTCCTGGCTTTGAAAGCGCCGGCTTCACAGTCTCCGACCTCTCTCGGGGTATCAACATCGTTCACGGTCCCAACGCCTCGGGGAAGACAACCCTGGCTCGTTCAGTGCAGGACCTCCTTTGGCCAAGCGAGGCTCCCGAAAACGCGTTGCTCGTAGGTCACTTCGAATATGCCGGAGAGAAGTGGCGTGTGGATGTTGAGGCTCGCCGGCCCCGATACCAGCGTGATGGATCCGACGTTGACGGCCCGAGTCTTCCTCCGATAGACCATAGAGGACGCTACAACCTCGCCCTGCACGACCTTCTCCAACACGAAACACGGAATCAGTCGCTCGCGGAGGCCATACAGCGGGAATCGATTGGCGGATATGACCTTCATGCCGCACCGGAAGCCTTGGGTCTGAAGGACTCACCCAGCAGCGCCCAGACAAGTGTCGCCAAGGAAGCGGCTACCGCTGTGAGAAACTGGGAGGAAGCTCGTGCTGGAGTGGAAGCGCTGCGCGGAAGGGAAGCCCAGCTTGTTGGCCTCCGGCAAGAATTGGGCAAAGCCAGCGCAGCGAGAAGGCGTAGCGAGCTGCTGAGACTGGCCATCTCGTTTGCCGAGGCTCATGAGGAAGCTGCCGAAGTCCAGGCCAAGCTCGACGATCTGCCCGAAGTCCTCTCTGACATGACGGGAGACGAGGCAGAGGAAGCCCGCGAACTCGAAAACGCCATCAATCAGAAGCAGCTGGAAAGGGAATCTGCAATCCAGCAGAAAGTTGAAGCTGAGAAGGGCCTTGTCAACGCTGAGCTTCCCGGAGAGGGTGTACCCCAAGAAGTCCTCGACGAACTCAAGGAACTCCACGTAGATCTAAAGAGCCTTGAAGAGGCCAAGCGTCAACACGAACAGAACCTAGCTGGCGCGGGAGCGCGTCGGGAAGCGGCCCGCAAGGACATCGGGGAATCCGTCTCCGAGGAGAACCTACAGGGATTGCCTTCGGTAGCCTGGGGCGAAGCGAATCAGTTTGCCGAGAAGGCCCTGCGCGCTCGTGCGCAACGTGAACAACGAGATGCGCTTAAACACTGGCTGAAGCCGGAAGAGGAGTCGGTCACTAGTCCCGACGAGATCGACGCGCTAGGGCGCGGTCGTCATGCTCTTGAGGGATGGCTGCAGGAGCCGATTCCAACATCAACCGGGAACTGGCCGGTGCTCATCCTCAGCGTGCTGGGTTCACTCCTTGCAGTTGGACTCAGCGTTGCTCTCGGCATCTCTACTGCCCCTGCGTTCTACTTCTTGTCCATTGGAGCGATCCCCATTCTTGGGTACGGCCTGTTCTCGTTTTGGCTATCCACATCAGAGGCCGACTCCCGGCAGCCGTATCGGGAGCAGTACCGAAGATCCGGTTTGGTGGAGCCTGACTCCTGGACGCCAGAAGACGTCCGCTCACAGTTGGACAGAATCTACGCGGACATCGCCCATCAACAACTGCAGCGGGAGAAAATGGCGCGGTGGGACGATCGCAAGGCTGATATGGATGAACTCAATCGGCTGCTAGCCGAAGTGGAAGATGAGCACTCGGACCTCGTGAAGCGCTTCGGTGTTGTCCCGGACACGACCGGGCTCGAACTCTTCGCACTAGCAAACGCCATACACCGCTGGCAGGTTGCCCATGCTGATGTACTGGATCTCGAAGCGAAACTTGAAGAGACAGTCAGCCAGCTCGTGAGTAGGAAGGAAGCGCTCAATCGCAGACTGACCATCTACGGATACGAACCTGTCGAGACGGCTGCTGAAGGGGCGCGGTGCATTCGCAATCTGGAAAGCCGGGAACGTATTCACAACGTGATCGTGACAGCGGACAGAGCGATAGCGGAGTTCGAGAAGAAGCGCAGGGGCATCTACGAACGTCATGGGCTTGAAGTCGGGAATATTTCTCGCCTCAGCGAACTCTGCGCGATGCGGCCGACGTACATCGAACGAAGCGGGGCCGCCAGGGATTCCCAGACTCTTCTGAGTGATCGGCGCCGGAAACTCGGGCAGCACACCGATTTCGTCGAACAGATACTGGAGCGGTCCCTTGCTGACCTCCGAAGTTCGCTCGAACAGGAAGAAGAGAATGCGGCTCAGTATGAAGAGATCCGTGACAAAGTACGGGATATCGAAAGCGAGATTTGTCGAGCCAAAAGCGAACACGTGATCGAGGACAGTCTCGCTACGAAGGAACGCGCACTCGACGCCCTGGTTCAGCAACTCAAACGCGACTATGCCCGCATGGTTGGGCACCAACTCATTAGGCATCTTGAGGCTGAGGCAGAGGACATGGGCCGTCCGGAAGTGTTCAGCCGCGCAAGGGAGATCCTCTCAACAGTCACGCGGGGGCGCTATCGTCTGGATCTCGAGGAGGGAACGGCCACCTCATTCAGGGCCTACGATTCGGTAAGGGAAGTAGGATGCTCTCTTGACGAACTTTCAAGTGCAACGCGTCTTCAGCTGCTTCTCTCCGTCCGCATCGCGTTTATCGAGCGACAGGAACAGGGAGCGCACCTGCCGCTTCTCCTCGATGAGACACTCGCCAATACCGATGACACCAAAGCTCAGGCGATCATCGAATCCGTGATCGAACTCGCACGTGAGGGAAGGCAGGTGTTCTACTTTACTGCTCAAGGCGACGAAGTCGCCAAATGGTCAGCTGCCTTCGCCAATGTGGACGATGTGCCCTGCTCCTTCATAGACCTCGCGGAGGCTCAAGGACTCAGCGACCACATTGAGATCCCAGATCTGGGCGCCTCAATAGCACCATTCCCATCTCCGCCGAACCCCGCCGGACTAGATCACAAAGCCTACGGTGACAAACTCAATCCGCCGAGGTTTGATCCTCGCCAGCCAGCTGGAGCTGTTCACCTCTGGTACGTCGTCTGTGACCCTAAGACGCTTCACGACTTTCTCAGGCTTGGTGTCGAAACGTGGGGGCAGCTAAAGGCACTAATCGCTTCAGATCAGATAGGTGCACTGGTTTCCGATACTCAGAACCTCATCGAGGAATCATCGCAGAACGGTCAAGCTATTGAGAGGCTCATCCACTGGTGGAGGATCGGCAGAGGAAAGCCTGTCGATCGAAAGGCTCTCGAGGAATCCGGTGCGATAAGCGAAACGCATATCGAAAAGGCCGCCGAACTTGCCGCGCAGAAGAACGGGGACGCGCAAGAGATCCTCAACGCTCTGAGGGACGGTGCGATTTCACGTTTTCACGATAGCAAGAAGAAAGATCTTGAGACGTACTTCGTACAGAACGGCTACATTGACTCTGCTGAGGCCCTTTCCCCTGAGGAGATCCGATTGCACGTTGTACAGGAACTCATACAGATGGGGCTACCGCCTGATGCCTCCGCCAAGCGTGCCGGAGAGCTATTCCGAACGCTAGCGAAGTCCTGCCGAAGAGCTGGCCCCATCATTTCTCAGAAGGAACAGCAGTAGAACCCGGCTACTCACTGACCATTCGGACCCAAGCCAGGCTCCTTCATGCAACGTAGAATCCTCCATCCTGTGGACACAGTGAGGATGCGCCGCTCATGAGATTCTGCAAGAGGTCTTCCAGATCCTCCTCGAGCTAGTCTTGGGATTCCGCCTTAGAGTCCGGCAGTCGGGGCACTCCAGCAAGTGACCGATCCAGACGTCCTCGCGGTCACGTGCCCCCTGAAAGCGGCCCAGAATCAGAGAGAGCACTTACCGATCAACGATGGACAACGAACGCCGAGCAGGCGGCAAGCTGTTCATCGCTAGAGCCAAACTGGCCTAAGAAACGCGTCAGAGTCGCTAAGGCAGACACAGGTCGCCACGGAAACACCACCACCCGAGTTCTACCATCAGTCCCCCAGGCTCCAGAAGGCACGTTCCAAATTGATTTCCCCATACCTCAGGATCCTGTAGGCCGACGTCACGGCTCTCTGCTGTGGCACGTACAACAGGAGATGGGTTAGACTAACTCTGAGTGCGGAGCGACTACGTAGGGCTGGGCACAGAGACTTCGCTGACGCGAAAATGGGTATTCCGTACGCTGACTGAAGGAGGTGGCATGATGCGTGGGTTCGCTTCTACCGTGAGAATGGGCATGTGCGCAAGTGTCGTCGTGGCCCTGATGTCCATTGGCCTTGTGGGCCTTTCGACATGGGGGCAAGTAGCGGATTTGGTGGTTGAGCAAGTTCGGCTCAGTACGAAGTGGTCAGATGAAGGAGGAGAAGCGGTAGTCACAGCGCTTGTTGCGAACCAAGGAGACGCATCCGCTGAAGCGATATGGGTGGCCTTCCTGCTTGACAATAGAGACCATGTTGGAGAAACGTTTGTCGAGTTTCTCGAGCCGGGAGGCACTGCTGAGGTTGAGATTCTCCTGGTTGACCCTCCACCCGGGGAGCACGTAGTCACCGTCCTTGTCGACCCTGAAGGCCTAGTCGAAGAGAGCAATGACGAGAACAACTTGGCAGAGATACGCTTCGGCACGGGGCCCTCCTATGAAGAAGGATGGTGCTGCGACAATGCCGAGATCTTTCCTACTAGTGAACCAGAGTGCAGCGAGAGAGGCGGCCACTTCTTCGCTACCGAGGAGGAAGCTGCAGAGGCGTGCCTGGGTATGCGCGAGGGACTATCGATCCCAGATTTGAAGGGTCGAAACTGGCTACGGCACATTGGTGAACTCGTCACAATCGAAGGAATCTTCGTTCGCGATCCGATCCCAATCCTGGTCACAGACCTAGATCTCGTGCTTGTGAATACGCCCGTCCCCGACACAGAATACATCGTCCTACTCGGTGAATTGGCAGAGGAGATTGACCCAAGCGAGAACGGCGGCGGTTGGCTGCGGGTTAGCGGCGTACCTCGCGTAATCGAGGGTGACCCCGGCCATCTCGGGGAGTATGTGGGAGTGGAAGTCTTGTCCGTTGAGCTTGCCTATCGTCCGCATGTTTACGTACCAACAGTTGTGGACATGGAGATTCCCAAAGCTCCTGGCGCCTGTCAGCGTCTCCCGCATCTCTACGCGATTCTGTTCAGCGGAGGCGTTAAGCCAGCTGCCAATTGGTCTCGCTACTGGAACGACCTGAAGTTCATGTATCTTACGCTTGTTAGCAGCTATGGCTTCGCTCCAGGCAACATTGTGGTGCTGTACGCTGATGGAAACGGGCGTGACAATCAGATGCCCGTGCACTACACGGGTACAGCGGCAAGCCTGCAGAATGTGTTTACCCTTCTGCAAGGCCATGCCACATCTCACGACACTATCTTCCTGTTCACAACAAACCACGGGGACGGGTTCGAGAAGAGCCCTGTTGACCCCTACTGGGCCAGCTATTGCCCACAGTGCGTCGAGTGTTGGCCAGGAGGGGGAAGGCTTGACACCAACGGCGATGAAGGCAGCGAACCGATCTTCGAGAGCAACTGCTGGCCCCGGAAACTCGATCTTAATAAAGACGGTGACTGGACTGATCAGATTTCTTGGGATGAAGAGTTATGTGGTTGGGGAGACACGATCTACGACGACTCCTTCACCACATGGCTCAAGAATCTTTCTTATCATCGGCTGATCATTGTAATGGAACAGTGCTTTAGCGGAGGTCTCATCCGCGATATGGCTTCAGGTGGCACCAATCGAGTCATCATGTCAGCCTGTGGGGAGTACGAACCGTCGCGCTGCATAGTCAGGGGACCGTACCATTACCTGTACGACGAGTTCTCCTTCCACTTCACGTGCGCGATCCGTGGCGCTGATCCAAAAGGGAAGACAATAAACGCGGACACGAACGGGGATCATTGGATCTCCATGGTGGAAGCGTTCAACTATGCGCGGAAGAAAGACACTGCGCCTGAAACCCCGTGGTATGAAGATAGCGGGGATGGCATCCCCCACTCGGGCTCGATGCCGAACTCAGGCGATGGCAGCTTGGGAGCAAACACGTTCCTGTAATGGCAGTTGCTCGGCTCGATAAGAGTGATTTGTCTCTTCTAGAACTGTCCAGTTTCGGAATGGTGTTGACAGATCACACCTCCTGAGTCTCTGGTTGATCGATGGTGCCCAGAAGATCTCGTCTGGGGTGCGTCTCTTGGTTCTGTAGCCCTGATGCGGCCGCCCGAAGTTGTAGAACTTCAGGAATCCGTCAAGCGATTCCTGAAGCTGATGACAACGTCTGAAGCACCGTCGACGAAACGCCACGCGCCAGTGCTTGTGCAGGATCGTTCGTTAGAGTCCACCCATGTGGTGTATCAAGCTGTCAATGAGACAGGACCTTGAGAAAGAGGACCATCGCTACCATCTTCGGGAATCACTGAAACAAGCCGACGTACATCGGCACCGAGGAGGAAGCGATGGTCAAAGACAGACCTACCAGATTTCTTGGTTGATTCCTGGTGATCTTGCTCTGGTGGCCCTCTTTCTTCTCCTTGCCCTCTCAACCTGGCACGTGTAAACAGTATTGAGAAACTGGACAGCCCTAGACCATCCGGTGGCCGGCCACGTAGACGCGGCTAATGGACAGGTCCTCATTCAGAACGAGAAAATCGGCTAGTCCGCCCGGTTGAATGGTGCCGATCCGTTCCCCGATGGACCGGGCTGCCACAGCGGTTGCCATCATCAAAGCCTCGCGGAACGGGACCCCGATGGCCGTCATGTTCAGCACGGCCCGATCCATCGTCAGCGTGCTTCCGGCCAGGGTACCGTCTTCCAGTCGTGCAACGTGGTTCTCCACAGTGACCGTCAACCCGCCAAGAGAGTGGGTTCCATCGGGAAGCTCCGTTGCTGAAATGGAATCTGTGATCAGTACCGCTCTTTGAGCCCCTACTATCTGACGCGTAAGACGCAACAGGGGCGGTGCGACGTGGACGAGGTCAGCGATCAGCTCGACGAATACTTGTGGGCTTTCCAGACACGCGGCGACGAGACCGGGTTGTCGGTGGTGAAGGGGCGCCATTGCATTGAAAAGGTGAGTAGCTCGCGTGGCGCCTGCCACAATGGCCTGCAGACCTTCGTCGTAGGTCGCGTTGCTGTGGCCGAGTGAGACGGTCCACCCGGCTGCAGTGGCCTGCTCGATCACGGAGAAGGCTCCCGTGAGCTCGGGGGCGATGGTCAGGGCGCGAACCCACCCGTTGCCGGCCCGGTGGATCGCCTCGAGTTCGTCCCAATTCGGATGCTGAATGTAATCAGGGTTTTGTGCCCCCTTCTTCTCGGGATTGATGAACGGACCCTCCAATTGGAGGCCGATGATCCTGGCGCCGCCGGCACCGTCGCTTTGCGCCTGGATCGCCCTGGAGGTGGTGCGAGCACAGGCCAACAGGCTCTGATAAGAGGCGGTAACGGTCGTGGGCAAGAAGGCCGTGACACCATGCCGGACCAGACCTTCCGCCATGGCCAAAAGGGAGTTCTCGGTGGCGTCGTTGGTGTCCCATCCCCCGTATCCGTGAATGTGTGTGTCGACGAACCCCGGGATGATGGTGTAGCCTTCCAGGGACTCTCCCTTACTAGATTTGCCCGGGCTGATCCGCTGAATCCGCCCTCGATCCACCACCACGGTCACCTGTGGAAGATGATGCGTCGGTGTGTAGATCGCAACGTTCGAGAGAGTTAACATTCTTGCTCCTCGTTTGTCGTCACGTAGCCCTCCCTGTTCGGACGAATCGACCGGTCCTGGGGCCTCGCCTTACCGGAATCTCTGCAAGGTGACGGCTCACGTTAGGATTTCAGTCGCACGTCTTTACAGGATTCGATGTTCGGTTCAGAGTATAGCCAAACAGGGGCGTAACCTCGAAATGGTCCCTTCCTCCCTGAGAGAGCAATGCCCCACTGGCGAAGGGCAACCGGGGGTTCCAGCGTTGAAAGTAGCGCTAATTACGAGCATTGGATGAGGAACATGGGGTGGAGAGGGCATTCTGAATCTGCTCGGCAAGGGGGCGGGGGATTCCTGGAACGGCAGCGATGGCTTCAACGCTTGCTTGAGAAAGCCTGTCCAGTGATCCGAAGGTTTTAATCAGCGTCTGCCTGCGTTTGGGACCAATACCGGGGATCTCATCTAGCTTTGAAGCGAGGCTATGGCGAGCACGAAGGCGGCGATGGTATTGAATCGCAAACCGGTGGGCCTCATCGCGAATCTCGCGCAACAGGAGAAGGGCCTTACTCGCTGACGAGAAGTCAACCGGCTCTGCCTCTCCCGGGCGATACACCTCTTCGTTCCGTTTTGCAAGACCGATCGTCTCGATCCCCTCAATCTCGAGTTCGTGTAGGACGGATGAAGCGACATTTAGTTGTCCCTTTCCGCCATCGATTACGAGCAGATCGGGGAATTCGGAGAACTTCCCGCGCGAGACACTGGGGTTGGCAAGCTCAGTCAAGCCACGTCGGAAGCGGCGACGGAGGATCTCAGTCATCATCGCATAGTCGTCCGGTTTTCCCGAGATCCTCACTTTGAAGCGGCGGTAGGCATCACGCCTAGGTCTGCCGCTTTCGAAAACAACCATCGAGCCGGTTGCCTCACCACCTTGAGTGTTGGAAACGTCGAATGCCTCAATCCGTTGAGGGAAAAAGGAGAGAGAAAGCACCTCCGCAAGTTCGGTTAAGGCATCGGTCATCTCCTCATGGGCTACCGCTTCAATCTTCTCTTTCTTAAGCGAATACCGTGCATTCTCACACGCCAGCTCTACCAGTCGGCGCTTTTCCCCTCGTTTCGGGATCTTAAGCCTCACCCGTTTTCCGCACAGAGAGGAGAGCCAATCAGAGAGCCCTTCCGGCTCTGCCACCTCTACCGGAAGGAGGATTTCCTGGGGGACGGTTGTTGCTTTGGCGTAGTATTGGGAGAGAAAAGCGGAGAGGATTTGCTCTTCGCTCGGATGCCCGGGGGCCCGGAGGTGAAACGTCTCTCGTCCGCTCATCCGACCATCACGGACGAGGAAGACTTCGGTGCAAGCTCGATCGTCTTCAATGGCCACACCCATAGCATCTCGGTCGTTCAGATCAGAGAGGGCAACGGACTGCCGTTCAAGCGCGCGTGTGAGCGCGGTGATCTGGTCACGTATGCTGGCTGCCTGCTCGAACCGTTCTGCTTCCGCGGCCTCCTCCATTCTTGCTCGCAGCCGGATAGCCAATCCAGCGATCCTCCCTTCGAACAGCATGATCGCGCCCTCAATTACCTGGCCATATAGCTCTTTGCAGACCAGCTCTGCGCAGGGTCCAAGGCAGCGGCCGATGTGGTAGTTCAGGCAGGGCCGTCGCGGGGTCTTCAGAGGCAGCGCCAGGGCGCAGGTGCGGATCGGAAACAGCTTCTGGGCAAGCTTGAGGATCGAGCGCATCGCTTTCGCGTTGGTGTAGGGCCCGGAATACCTGGCACCGTCGGACTGCCGACGGCGCACGATCATCACCCGTGGGAATGGCTCATTGGTAATCTTGATATAGGGATAGCGCTTGTCGTCACGCAGGCGAATGTTGAACCGCGGCTGATGACGTTTAACAAGGCTGTCTTCGAGAAGAAATGCCTCTGCTTCGGTGGCGGTCTGGATGACTTCGATATCGGCGATCTCCGATATCAGTGCCCGCGTTTTTGCCTCACCCCCCTCGCCTGCGTGGAAATAGGAACGGACCCTGGTCTTGAGCACTGCGGCCTTTCCCACGTAGATTATCCTCCCGTGTGCGTCCTTCATCAGGTAGACCCCAGGAGAGGTAGGCAAGTGAGCGAGTTTGTCGACGATAGAACCATTGCCTGACATGCTCTGTCTTCTGCGATGGTAGCGGGGAACAGGGGACAGCTCAAACCCTGGCTAGAGAATCCTCTGCAGGTTTGGGTTGGGAGTGATCCCTGGGATGCGCCCGATATCACTTGGTTTAGGCTCCCAAATACCGCAAACGGATGAAAGATGAGATCAGGAGGAGCTGGTTGAGGCTATCGCACGAGATTTTGGTTTTGAGATTGAGGCAATGGGGATTGCTTCGGACCACGTACATCTGTTCCTTTCGTTTCCACCCCGGTATGCGATAGCGAAGGTAGTGGGGATTCAAGAAGAACATATCTTCGGGGACCCTTTAAAAGGGATCCCCTGAATTGAGGAAGGAATTATGGAGTGGGGAGTTTTGGGAAGATGGCTACTTTGTGCGGACAGTGGGGGATACAGTGACGGAGGAGATGATCAAACGATACACCACTGCCTATCATCAACAGGAACGGGAAGGAGATCTCAATCCGGGGTTGTTATAGAAGCCCCGTCCTCTGGGCGGGGAGTTTCACTTTCTCGTGCCTTGCTTTTTCGCTTTGGGAGGAGAAACTTACAGAGTTGACCAATGTGTTTAACCACTCGGGTTGGGTTCGGGATAATGTCGCAAAAAGAGGCGCACGATATCCGAGCGCAGGGGTTCTCTGGTGCCGCAATGCTTCCCTACGCTGACCTCGAATACAGTGGGATCGACGAGACGATGGAGAAACTCGAGAAGAGGTTCCATATTCGGGAGTGAACGCCGAAAAGGAGGGTCTCGCTTGGCTCAAGACGCGATCGAGAATCGGATTTCCGAGATTCTGTACAGTGAAGAGGCGATTCAGGCTCGGGTAAGGGAACTCGGGGGGAAGATCGCGCATGACTACAGTACGGGTGGACTGGCGTGTGATGTTGAGGGACGTCCACCTCTTCTGATCTGTATTCTGCAGGGAGCGTTGGTTTTCCTGGCCGACCTGGTGCGACAAATTCCTACCGAAGTCGAGTTTGATTTCATCTGCGTTGCTTCTTATGGAAATGGGACTTCCCCCGGTGCGGTTCGCTTCATCAAGGATTTGGAGCGACCCATCGAAGGACGGGACACGCTGCTCGTTGAGGATATCATCGACACCGGGCACACGATTGAGTACTTAAGGCGAAATCTGTTGACACGGAAACCGGCATCACTGCGGATCTGTGCTTTGCTCGACAAGGTCGCTCGTCGCGAGAAACCTATTCACATTGATTATGCCGGGTTTGTCCTCGAGCAGGACAGGTTCATCGTTGGCTATGGGATGGATTACGCGGAGCTGTATCGCAATATTCCCTATATTGCCGTGCTGAAACCCGAGTACGTCTGATGAACCGCCCCTTTTATACATTGGGGATCGAAACCTCCTGTGATGAGACTGCAGTCGCTATCCTAGAGGGTGAGGAGCGACTTCTGGCAAACATCGTCTACTCCCAGGCGAAACTTCACACCCGCTACGGAGGTGTGGTTCCCGAAGTAGCGTCCCGCGACCACATGCGAAAGCTCCCGATCCTGGTCAAAGAAGCACTGACACAGACAGGGATTGCCATTAGTGACATCTCTCTTGTTGCCGCTACGTACGGTCCAGGTCTGGTCGGCCCCCTTCTTGTTGGTCTCTCTCATGGAAAGGCAATCGCCTTTGGCCTTGGTATTCCGTTTGTTGGGGTGAACCATCTGGAGGGGCACATCTTCGCGCACCGGCTAGGCTCCGCTGGTTCCGACCCCCCTTTTATGGCCCTGATTGTCTCCGGCGGCCACACCAGCCTTGCGAGCGTGAGAGAGTACGGACGCTATCAGCTGGTCGGATCGACCGTGGATGACGCAGCCGGTGAGGCGCTGGACAAGGTGGGCAAGATGTTGGGGATCGGCTATCCTGCTGGGGCTGAACTTGACCGGCTTGCTAACGAGGGAAATCCAGCGGCAATCCGTTTTCCCCGACCGATGGAATCGTCCCCCGGATTTGATTTCAGCTTTGCCGGGCTAAAGACTGCCGTCCTCTACTACTTGAGGGAACATCCAGGACAGGAGCCCAAAGACGTTGCGGCTTCCTTCCTGGCGAGTGTGGTTGACGTATTGGTAAAAAAATCGCTCGATGCTACACGGCGTCATCAACTCAAGCAGCTCGTTGTAGTTGGTGGAGTAGCGGCAAACTCGCGCCTTCGTCAGCAGCTTCACGCTTGCGGCCCTGAGAGAGGGATCAAAGTATTCTTTCCGTCAATGGAGCTGTGTACTGACAACGCGGCGATGATCGCGGCGGCGGGCGCCTTCCACCATTTGATCCGGCGTGATGCCCATCCTTTCTCGCTTGCTCCTGCGCCAGCGTTGTCCTTGTAGTCGGCGAGGCAATCCCAGGGTGAGGAACATCGAACCTGAGTCAGTCTACGCCTGATTACAGTACGGACAGCAGCGGGCGTTGACTGGGCTGACGTGAGCGAACTGACACTCTTGGCTGGCGCGCAGGCCCTCATTGAGTACCCCTTCCCGCCTCTGTTTGTTGCAGCGTGAGGAGGGGCAACAATGAAGTTGTGAGGGCAACGAACACTGAGAATCGGGTCTCACAACAGTTGAGCAGGCTCCCAACCCCGGTCCGGACATCCGTCCTACGAAAATGTAATCTGCATCACATAACTTACTCAACCACCGTACCTCTCGAGTGTGATCGATATTACAGAAAAGAGGCCGCTTCTTCCTACGCGACACACTACAACAGACATACCCTCTCTTTACCGTCGAGAAGACCTATCGACGATGGACAACTGGCACAGACAAGAGAAAGGACGTGATCCGATGAGACACGGAGGCTCACGAACAGGCTTGCGCTCGAGGAGAGCTGCGGGCGGATGGTTGTTGTGTTTGGCGTTGGCGCCATTGGTAATGACAGGCTTTGCCGCTGATCCGCCCTGCGAAAAAGCCCCGGACCTCTGGTTTCCCGCGCCAGGCATTGTCCTGTCCCACGGCGAGATCTCCGTCCAGCAGGTCATTGGGCCCGGTCCGGCGGGAAACCCGCTGGTCGTGTGTGAAGGCACATTGATCAGCGTGATCACGACTGTCGACAATCTCACATGCGGAGATGCTGGATCGTTTGACGTGTCACTCTTCTATGATTTTCTCGATGGGGCTCATCTGATCGGCGTCCAGCATGTTGTTGGGTTGGATGACTGCGAGCACATTGTTCTGGAGTTTGCCTGGGACACCACGGGGGTTCCTCCGGGGGAGCACACGATCATCGCTGTAGCGGATAGCGGCGGGGACGTGGATGAGCTCAATGAAACCAACAATCAATACACTTTTGAGACGAAAGTGGAGGTTCGTCCCCTTGTACCGCTGATAGACGCAGACAAGGTGTTCCTAGATCCAAACGGTGGATCGCCCGCGCCGGGAGACACGATCGTCTATGAAATCACTATCCGAAACGACGGGTGCCGCGATCACCACAACAATCCGGGACATGAATTCACGGACGAGATCCCTGCATTAATGACCTACGCGGGTGTAGCGACCGCCACATTGGGAGTGGTGGGCTTGGAGGGGAACCGGGTGGTATGGAATGGTGAGATCCCGGCAGGCGGTGCGGTCACGATTACGTTCCAAGTGGTCCTAGACAATGAGCTGGAGGATCTTGAGACGATCTGCAATCAAGGGATGGTCTATTGGGACAGTGACGGTGATGATACAAACGATTCGCAAGAGCCGACGGATGATCCCAGTACCGCTGCGTTCAATGATCCGACCTGTCTGACCGTGCATCAGCTTCCACCCAGTGCGCCGATGGCCGGGACGATAGATGCTCCTACGTTGACGGAATGGGGTGCTATCGCATTCGGCGCCCTTCTCGCTGCCGCGTTTGTCGGGATGCTGATGAGGAGACGCCGACTTACGAGCGGGCAACGGACCGGCGAGGAGGTCGGTTAGGGTGAACAAGACCACTACCATATGGGATCGCGTGCATCGGTCATGGAGGACCATCCTTGAGCAGCGGAGAGGAGGGCGAAGGCTTGCATCGATCTTGATCTTCGTCCTGTCCCTCTCCGGATTTGCAGTATTCATCCTCTGGATCATGGGGAACGAGGCGGCTACGGCCTCTCTTCAGACGGCGATTGCCAGGATTGTCAGTTCGAGCCTCAATCTCCTTGGCCAGAAGACCGAGGCGATCGGTACCACAGTCTCCTCGGCAAGGTTCAGCATCGCCGTTGTGACTGCTTGCACGGGGCTGTTTCTCACGGCCGTTTACCTGGCGGCGGTTCTCGCCTATCCGGCACGATGGCTAGCGAAGCTGCTCGGCGCAGGCATCGGTCTTACAGGAATCTTCACGCTGAATATCGTTCGCCTGGTGAGCCTGTTCTACGTCGGGCTGTACTTTCCCCGCTACGTCGATCAGGTGCATCTGTTGATCTGGCAATCATTGACCATCGTTTTCTCATTGTTCTTGTGGTTGTTCTGGGCTGGGAAGGTGGCGCATGCCGCGTACAAGCACTGAAGCAAAGAGAAGCCTGCACAGGCTGCTGCTGCGCTTTGCCGGCTGGTTCACGCTGTTTCTTGTTCTTGTCGCCCTGCTGTGGCCGTTTGTTGCGCCCGTGTATAACAGGATTGTCGTTGCCGGTGCGGGCCTGCTCCTTGCCTTGGTGGAGGAGCCGAACATCACCGTCATCCGCGCGGATGCGGCGACCGCTT
>CAZDDA010000017.1:0-16208 GCA_964504085.1 uncultured Thermotogae bacterium
GAGGAAGAACAACAGCGTGGCTGTCGTGAGTACCCGTTACCGACGATACAATCCAGTCCGGGAGTGTGGTTGATGGCTCGGATGACTTGTTGCGACGCGTTTGCGGTCGGTGTGTACCGTGCGCTGATCGATCCGCTGGTCTGGCCGCTGCGGCGAAGAATCGTTCGACTCTGCCGTGAGCGCGCCGTGCGTGACGTCATAGATATCGCCTCGGCAACCGGCGCACAGTGTCGGTTGCTCGCACGGGCGGGGATGACGGTGACGGGGATCGATTTATCGGAGGCGATGATCACTTCAGCTGGACGCCGCGGTGGGCGTGACGTGCATTACGTTTGCGGTTCGGCGTTCCACCTGCCATTTGCGGACGATTCGTTTGACGCGTCCCTTCTACTTCTCGCCCTCCATGAGCACAACGAGGAGGAACGCAAACAGATGCTGGTCGAAGCGCTGAGGGTTGTGAGGCCCGATGGGCGCCTCCTCATTGCCGACTACACGATTCCCAGCCATTGGCGCTTCCACCTTCCGTGGCAGACGATTTGGCTGATCGAACGACTCGCTGGAGCGGATCACCTTGCTGGTTTCCGGGACTTCGTGGCACGCGGCGGACTGGTCGGCCTCCTGGCGCGTCACTCCCTTTCACCCGTTCTCCAGATGGGCTCGCACTTCGGCGCGATCGGAATTGCTGTCATTTGATCTTGGGTAGACCACCGTCGAACGCTTCGTTGCCGGGGTGGCTTGTCAAAGGCCACACCGTAGGCGGGAGATCACTACGCAGGGCATCGGCCTTCCCGTTCGAAGTGTCTGGTTCCCAGCCGCTTTTCCTGTGTCGTGTTGCCTCCTGTTTGTTCGCGGAAGTGCTCGGCGAGTAACATTTTTCGTATGTTTTGGGAAAGGGGGTCGGGTATGTCGCCGATTCATCGTGAGTGCGGCTACGAGATCCATCGCGGCGACGACGAGATGCTGCTGGTCGACCGAAAGACGTGGCTCCTGGGCTACGTGATGAGCGTCCTCGGTGCCTTGGCGGTTTTGTTGATCGTTCTCGGGATTCTCGACGCGCTCGACACAGCGGATGGGCTCTCCGGCGTGCCGTCGGGGGCTCTGTTCGGACTCGCGGCAGGACTTGTGGTCATTGTTGGTGCAAACTGGCGCGCGTACAAGTGTCGGCGCGATCTTCCTTTGTCGCAGGTCGTGGACGGGCTAATCATCGACCTGCATGCCGGCGTCCTGCGCGATCGGCAGGGGAACGCACTGTCACCGCTCGACCGCGTTTGCGTTGCCGTGCGTGTCGACTGGTGGTGGACCAGGGCGCTGATGCGGCTTGTAGTTCTCACCTGGCCAGGCGGGAAGCGAGTCGTTTTCAAGACGGCGAGCAGACGACGGGCTAGCGAGGTCGCCCAGGTGCTCGTCGATGCTGGAGTTGGTGAGCCTCCCCGCTGACGGCTGGTGGGAATTGAATGGAGACAAGCCGCGATCCCCGCAGTTCGGGGTGCCTGTAGCTTGGATTCTAGCGCAAGCCACTGGTGAGTCCTGTCTGTTGAGAGTCTCTGGTCCGGATGTCGCGGCGCGCTAGCGGCCTTTGCCGGTATGGATGCTGACGTGCAGCGTGTTTCCGCGAACGTCTCGGATCTCCACCCTCTGTTGCGATGAGATGGTTACTCCGTTGTGGCTGACAGCGGTCCAGATCTCGCCGTTGAGCTTGACCCGACCGGATGGGTCGAGTGGGGAGATCGTCTCCGCGATCCGGCCGACGAGGGCCTCCGGGCCAACGCGCGCTGAGCGAAGGAGACTCCTGCGCAGGAACAGGGTGTACACGACTATAGAGCCGAGGATCTTGGCAGAAGGTAGCCCGATCAAGACCCACACCGGAACGTGGACAAACCGGGACACGAACGCAAGGACAGCGATCAGCAAGGCCAGCTCGGCGATCTCTCGGAGGACGTAGGCTCTTGCGCTTGTTGTTGTCCGCACTGCGCTCTATTTCTCTCTTTCGACGAAGATGTCGAGAAAAACTCGCGCCGCCGGCGACCGCCGCACGTTCTCGTCCACGCCGAGGCGAAACGGACGGCTCAATCGGTCGGAATAGGCAAAGGTGAGACCGCGCTCGGGGACCCTGCTTGATAGGCTCTCTGCGAGGAAAACGATCTGTGAGTCTGCCAGCGCGAACGTCGGCTGATAGCTTGCCGTTGGGCCGCAATACGGTGCCGGCGCGTACGAAGTCGGCCCGAGCAACCCCGGGAACAACCCGAGCGCCAGAATGGCGGCAATTGCCGCAATGGGGAGCACGCGTATCGTAGCCAGTACCTCCTCGATCGATTGTAGACACGGTGACGAAGGACGCAATCGGGACGCTTCCATACGCCGGGTTCCGTGAAGGAAAAGCAGGCGTGTCCTGTCATCGCCCGAAAAGGACACGCATTACCTCTTCTGGACAGGCGAATTCGGTTGGTCGTTGGGCAGCCTGAGATTGCGCAGTGAGACTCCGGCCAAGGGCCTTCTGCAACATTCACGAAAAGAAACGAGCAGGCCGAACAGGTCGACCTGCTCTCCAGAAAAACCGAAGTCGAACCTTAGAACCGCCGCCGACCTCCGCCTCCGCCTCCGCCTCGGGATCCCCCGTCTCGCGGTCCGCCACGAAATCCCCCTTGCCTTGGAGGACGGCGCTTCCTGTTGCACTCTTCGCAGTAGACGGGGCGATCGGATGAGGGCGTGAAGGGAAGCTCCTCAATCTTCTTTCCGCACTCTGCGCAGCTTAGGTCGAGATGTCGCACGTCGACCATTCTTCGTTCCTGAAATGCCATTTCCTCTCCTTCTTGTCTCGCGCTGGCAGCACCGCTTGCTGTCCACGGGAGACTATAGATGCTTAACAGTACACCGATTCGTGTTTGAATGAAAGGGTAGCAGGGCGACCTGCTGGCAACGGAGCCAAGTGCTTTGATTCGCGGATCTCCACGGACACAGAACTCATTTTGGTTTTTCCGTGCAAACGACATGGACGATGAATGGCATCTTCCTTGCCATGTGCGAATGAAGGGGGCTGAGACAGCCCCACACAACCGCACATCATCGCATTGCAGCCTACAGAGACTGTTCCGTAGACGGAAGGGAACTTGACACCGGGCGATCTTCGCTCCTATCGTACATTGAGGTTGGGGTTTGTTAGCCAGTGATGGTAGAGTGCGCGGCATGGTTTCAAAAGCTCTCAAAGGAGGGTGCATGATCAAAGAACTCGCTCTCCTGTTCTGTGGCCTGTCCTTCCTCGTCGGTTGTGTTGCGCTCGGCGTGGATACGGAGGAAATGGGAGAAGGCTTTGCATCCCTTTCCCCTTCAGAACCCAAGAAGGGTGAGGTCCATGTGGTCGCGTACGATCCGGTCAAGGCGTGCAACGGCACAACGCTGTTCGCAGACCTCCATCCCGGCCAGTCGCCGCGAATCGTCGAGGTAGACATGGCAGGGGCGGTCGTTTGGGAGTTCGTCGTTCCTCCTGCCTTGAGCAGGTTTAGGGATCCCGGATTCGACGTCGAGGCGCTGCCGAGCGGGAACGTGCTGTTCGTGCTTCCCGGAAACGGGATCTACGAGGTCAACCGCGATGGCAGGATTGTGTGGAAGCATCTCGACCCGGAGGTCTCTCACGACGCCGATCGACTGTCGAGTGGGAACACGCTTTATGTCTACGGCGACAACGATGATGTTGACGACCTGCACGTCAAGGAGATCGATGCCTTCGGCGAACTGGTGTGGTCGTGGTCGGCCGGACCGGCGTTTGATGTTGATTCGTACATCGGAATCGACGATGGAGGCTGGACACACGTTAACGCGGTGACGCGGCTTGAGAACGGGAATACGCTCGTCAATCTGCGCAACTTCGATCTCACCGTCGAAGTGAGCCCATCGGGCGAGGTTGTCTGGTCGATGGATTGGACGACGCTGTTCGATCGAACGCCCGAGAGAGGGACGTATGGTCCGCACGAACCCGAGATCCTTCCCGACGATCGGCTGCTTATCTGTCTTCAGTGGGACTCGCCCTATCAGGTGGTCGAGATCGACCGCACCACTGGGGATTTCATCTGGAGCTACTTTCGAGATGGATTGCGAACGACGCGAGATGCGGACCGGTTGCCGAATGGGAACACCCTGATCGTCGGTGTGCTCCAATCCAGTGAGGACTCCGTCATCTTCGAGATCACTCCCGATGGTGAGGTTGTCTGGGAATTGAAGCTTACGGACGTTCCGGTGGGGCGCAGGCCCGGCTGGTTCTACAAGGCGCAGCGGATCTGCCGGGCCGAGTAAGCCGCAGGACCGGCGCTACGTCGCTTGATACTCTCTTCAACTGCGAACCTGTGAGCGTATCAAATCGCGTTTGATGCTCACGCTTCTGGGGCAACACGGAGTCTGGGCCGAGGTGCCGAACGGACCGAGCTTGGCTGTCCTGTCGGCTGTTCAAGTGTGAAGCGATGAATCTGTTCGTAGTTTCGCCCCATCGCAACACGCACGTCTCCGTGACTCATGTCGTATACCACCGACCACTGTGTGCTGCCGGGCTGACTCACCTGCTCGAGCAGGTCAATGGCTTGCTGTGGTGCGAGCTGACCGGCCGCCTGCGACAACCGTGTGTGAATGGCGTCGTAACGAGTGCAGTGTCCAAGGAGTTCGTCGCCCGCTTCAGTACATATGAAGTTGGTCGCCAGATGCCATGGGGAATCCGTTGATCTTGCCACCATCTCTCCCTCCCGGAACTCCACCAGTACCGCCTGTCCGAAGCGGTCGGCGATCAGGTAATGCAGGGGCGGGCCACCTTCCATATCGACGTTGTAGTCAGACAAAACAGAGACGGCCTCCTCGACCGTCCGGGCGCGATCCAGGATCACGCGCATGACGGCCAGCGAGCCGATCTCCTCTTTGGCGGGGTCGTACGGCATGTCGCTTCCCGGCACCGCGGCCATCCCGATTGCCAGCCCGTGTTCGTTGATGCCGTCAAACGGTAGGAAGGGTGCATACAGCAGCGGGGTACGCGCGGCGAGTGGCAAATCCAACAGGGTTTCGACGGCGGACGCATCGACGAGGTAGGCGATGTCGACCATCGAAACCGACGCATAGCCGGCGGGCGGGTCGGTGAACAGCAGCAGCGCCGGACTGTACGTCCAGTCAAAGTTGCGGCCGTAGAGCATGCCGTCCTCATCTCCCAGGGCAGCGAATAGAGAACACGCCCACGTGGGAGCGGGGTAGTGATCGTGCGGCAGCCGGGCCGGGTGTTGCGTTGAGCTGGTGCTGGCTGGGATAGGACTGTAGGCACCGATGTAACGCATTGTGTACAGCGGGTAGTCGTCCACCTTTACCAGGCTCTCCAGTGTGGCAGCGATCGTTTCGGGAAGGATATCTACGTCGGGAACCGTGGGCGGTGGCCTCATCTGATCGGCGATCACCAACCCGACGGCGAGTGCCAGACCAAATCCTGCGAGCAACAAGAACAACACACGACTCATCGGACTCACCTCCGAGCTAAGACACTACGATGCGGCCTCTTGCCGAGCGCGATGTCGGCAAAGATCCGCGCATCTCGACGTGCTTGAACCGATTACGTTTTCCGCTTGGTGAAAGGGTTGAGACGTTTGGCCCAGTTGCATCGAGACTCCGCTTCGGAGCTCCCGTGTACGTACTTCCCGGGATCCTCGTCGAAGGCCGTTTTGCACCCCGGCGCACAGAAATAGTAGGTAACGCCCTTGTATTCGGACATCGCTGCTGCCCTTTCCTTTTCTACCGTCATTCCACAGACCGGATCGATCGGCATCGGACACCTCCTACGTTATTCCCACGATGATAGGTGCAGGGAGTCTCCGGCGCTATCCGGGGAAACCCGCTTGTACGTCGAATGTACAGAAAGTGGCGTGCAGACTGTGTTGTGGTAGACTGGGGAACCCATTTCGTCTGAGGGAGGAGGAATGACCGAGCGGGCGTATATGTTGGAACTGGATCCGTTGCTGCACTCCTCTCCGGTGTTGCCGGCACTGATCTGGGCGGAGGGGATTTCGTCACCACGGCCCACTGCCGAAGTGCCGTCTTTCCTGATCGAGATTCTGGAGCAATGCAAGAAGAAAGGTGAAGGCTTCGTCCCCGCCGACCTGCGGACCCGCGTACGGGACATGCTTCGGCATGGGCGCTACAAGCCTGCCGGCCGTGGAAAGCCGGCAAGTGAATTCCTCTTGCGTGCGGCACTGAGCGAATCCTTCCCGCTGGTGAACGGACCGGTTGACATCAACAATGCGATCAGTCTTGCCTCTGGGCTTCCGGGCTCGATCTTTGACGCGGATCTCTCGGGTACCCACTTGCTGTTGCGGCGCGGTCGGCCGGGAGAATCGTACGTGTTCAATCCTGCTGGTCAGGTCATCGATCTCGAGGACTTGCTCGTTGTCTGCCGTCGCCAGGAAGAAAGCTGGGTGCCTTGTGGCAATCCGGTCAAGGACGCAATGGCGACCAAAATTCGGCCGGAGACACAGCGTGTGGCGGCCATTCTCTACGCCCCAACCGATGAATCAACAGACTTTGTCGAGACCTGGGCCGGCCACTACGCCGAGCTGCTCAGGACTCACTGCCGGGCCCACGTCGTAGGTTTTAAGACCGGCACTTCGTGATTCGCTGAGTGATTGCGGCTTGTGCCTTTTGTTGGAGGCACTGTCTTGTTGTATGCTGATGCCGAAAACCGAGGACATGCCGATAAGGAGGGCGCAGAGAATGGTTCGCAATCATTTTTGTAGCTTGAGGAATTGGAGAGTCGCGGGGATCATTATCCTTCTGTTGGCGGTTCTGCTGGCACAGACCGTGGTTTTTGCTAGAGACCTGCCTGAGGAGATACCCTATGGGACGTGCGATCGTCTGGATGGGGTCATCGGGACTGAATGGGACAGCTCGCTCAAGAAACAGACCACCATCACCTACCAGAGGACAAGCTGCTCGTGCAACACAAGTCGCCTGCCCACGCAGCTGTACCTGCAGCATGACGACGAGAATCTGTATGTTGCAATGAGTATCCGGACCTCCTATCTGCAGACCTCACGGGAGACCTTCCGCGCGTTCTTCTTTATCGACAACGGAGACAACACGCTGTGGCACGTGGGAGACAACATCGTCATCGTCCCCGCGGATGACGGGCAGCTACTGGTGACGGGACTGGATTACTACTACCCATCGTATTCGCGGACGCCGGTCGAAAAGGCCACCCTCGACGTGCAGCAGGACGCCACGGGGGTTGGGAAATGGAACCCGTCGACGGCCTCCTTCGAATTCGAGCTGAGCCTCCCGCTGCAATCAGGCGACCCGTTGGATGTCGCGGTTGTCGCAGGGGAACCGGTGGTCGTGGTGGTCGGGTTCGATGTCGTCGATTCGTACGCCAGATCCCTGTACTACGGCAAAGCTCTCTCTTTCTCCTTGTTTGTTGCCCCGTAGCGCGAGGATTTGAACGTAAGATCCACTCTGTAGAGACCACGAGTGAGTGGGGATAGCCGGATCCCATCTGTATCGCGCTGACAGCTGGATACCAGTACGCGGGTGCAGAAAAACGCCACATCTTCATAGCGCAAAACACCGCTCAAAGAACGCGCCAAGTTGCCGGTGCCGGCCGCAGGTCGGCAAGATTGGGAAGATCGATGTGCGTGGTGTTGGGCTCGATGTTGCAGGCAGATTGCGCCACCTTCCCGATGACATAGGGGGGATGATTTTGCCGAGTGTTCTGGATCGTTGGTATTCCAGACGCAGGGTGAGGCACGGTCTGTCGTTTCTCGTGTGTGTGGTTCTTGCGGCGTTGTTCGGTCTTCCCGCCACTGCCTCGGAGGTGTCTTTCTCGAGGCTTTTCGAGTGTGCCGATGAGGCGTTTCGAGAGAGGTTAGTCGAAGGCAGGATGAAGGAGGCACTCGCCTTCTACCAGTTCCCGCCTTTGCGGAATGGGAGGAGAAAGATTTCAGAGAAGCGGTGGGGAGGGTGGGCGATTCGGCGGCCTGCTATGGAAGGCACACAATGGGGGAGCGTATTTGGCCTTTGCTTCACTGCAGGGCATCCTCAGCGTGGACAAGATCAAAGCCATGTATGAGCGGTGTTTATCTATCGTAGAGGACTACCGGGGTGCGAGTGCGCATAGCGCATTGGGGGCTGTGCTGATGGTCACGTCGGGACCACTCGGAGGCGACCTCGAACAGGGCAGACGTCATTTGGAAAAGGCGATCGCACTCAATCCTGACTATCTGGAGAATCGCGTTGTCTATGCCCAGTACTGGGCATTGGCCGTTCTGGAATAGGGAGGCAAAGAAGGAGGTTCAGATTCTTCTTGCCCGGTTGCAGAAGCTTGCACAGTGATAATGGGACAACCAGGAATGGGGGGATGAGCTTGTCAGGCAGATGCAGGTCTGTGCAGCTGTTCGCATTGGGCGTAATTGCTGTTTGTTGCTTGCCCGTAGGGGCAAGTAGCTCCGACAACATCTTCCTGCGGGGAGCAGGCCGGCCGAGACCAGTCCTCAACATCGCCCACGCTGGAGCCGCTTCCCTAGCTCCTCAGAACACGCTAGCTGCTGGGAGGAAGGCCCTTCAGGTGGGTGCCGACCTGTGGGGGGTTGATGCACGACTCACCGAGGATGGGGACTTCGTCCTGATGCACGATGCCACCCTCGAACGGACCACCAACGTGGCGGACGTCTTCCCCGACCGGACTCCCTGGCGGGTCGAAGACTTCACGGTGTCCGAACTCAAGCTACTCGATGCGGGCTCGTGGTATGTCGAAACCGATCCCTTTGGCCAGCGCACATCGGGTGAGGTTCCCGAAGACGATCAACGCGCTTACATAGGAGAAGAAATCCCCACCCTACGGGAAGCCCTGGAATTTACGCGCGAGCAGAATTGGCGGGTCGACATAGAGATTAAGACCGCGGGTGATGTCCCCAAAGAAGTGATTGCGGAGAAGCTTGTGACGCTGATCAGGGAAACTGCAATGGAAGCCCGAGTGTTGGTCTCGTCATTCGACCATCAGCTTCTTCGAAGGGTCAAGGAACTTGATCCGCGAATACCGATCGCTGCGTTGGTGATCGTCGCTCCTTGGGATCCTATTGAATACCTGGAGGAGTTGGGCGCGGATGTCTACGCGCCCAGCCCGGTCGGTTTCACGTCCGGTCTTGTAGCGAGGCTCGGAGCGCTCGGATTCGGGGTGCACCTTTGGACTTACAATGACGTCAATCAGTTGGAGCACTTCGCTGTCATGGAGGGGGTGAGCGGGATCTATACCGACTTTCCCCAACGTCTTGAACCAATCTTGGGCGAATTATTCGGCCCCCGCGCGAATTGAGAACAACCAACGCCGATGCGCACGAAAAGGGAGGTGAAAAGTTTGCTTGGTCGGAAGACAATCCTCCTAGCCCTCCTCTTCACATTGGTGATTTCCTATTTGCCAGGTGAAGCCAAAGGGATGGATGACCAACAATCAACGATCACGGTTGAAGGTTTCGATTCTGGAATCAGGGTCGTGCGCGAGATTGCCGAGGCGTTGACCGGCAACGGGAAAAGTATCCTCGAATGCTATCCCTTTGGAAGCAAGCTCTTTTTGGGGCTGTTGGGTCTCCTTCCGGAGTCCGCAAGGATCGCGGCGATGGAATGGGGAATGCGCCTTTCGGTGGGGAACTCTCCCAAGAAGCTAGAGGGCTTTGACGTTGAGTCCCTGCCGGGATGGTGTGTGGGGCAATATCCTGCAACCGATCGCGGCTACGAGGCAATCGTGATTGGCTCGCCGAACGGTGGGATTGCCCACCTGGCCGCCTTGCTCCACGCCCCGTTTCTCACCACCTCGTTTGGGTTGACTTTCAAGCGCCTGCCGATAAAAGCGGATGACCTAGAGACCTATTACGAGGTCGGAAAACCGTTGGCGGAGACTCTCCTGACGCATAGAGAGTGCGAGAGCTTCGAGGTGATCAACCACTACGATGCTCTACATGATCGATCTCTGGTCAAATTCGTCAATTTCCTCCGGATCAAGCTGTTGGATCTCCCCGCAAGCTATCGGGAATTCATTTTGGACAATCTCACTCCTGGGGGAAAGCTGATCCTCGTCAACTGCAGCTACCGCTGGCCTCAGTACAGGATTGCAGAACGCTCCTTCCTTCAGGTGGGCGGATTGGGCGGAATCAGTCCCGAGGCCTACCTTGAGCGTTGGCCGCTCGATCTGCCAATAGAAACGCGGAGGGAGTCCGAATGGGGCTGTCCGGAAGCGTTCGCTGAAGCGGTCAAAGACTTCGCTTCGCAGCACGACATCGAGGTTTTGGAACTGGAATTTGACCATCCGAAAGAGTACAGCCTCCTTGCCTACAACGCCTATCTTGCGAGTGGCGGCTGTCGGCAAAGCGAAATCCTATTTGACTGCTTCAACCACCAGAATCCTCGCACCAATATCGAGACCGGCATCCCCGGGCTCTGGCTTCCTTTCAACACCGAGGATGGGCTTGCCTTTGCACGTGAATGTCTCCAAAACAAAACGTTCGATCGGATCTACTTCACCCTGCTTCCCTCCTTCGCCCGCGGTCCCGATACCGCCGCGCTGCACGACTGGATCGAGCTTCTCTTTCAGCATGGGAAGCTGGAACTTGTCGGGGTCAACCCGCGTACATTCCCAGCCGATCCGCTGGCTCCGTTCCGCTTCGCATCCGACATGAAGGACCTACGGCAGCGCTACAAGCTTCCCACCGCGCTGAAACTGGCCCTCCCAATCCTTGAGGGGCTCCTATCCCGACGTGGAAGGTGATGTTGCCTTGTTAGGAAGGGAAAGCAAGACTTGAATCCGCAGTATGTTGCGGGTGGGTGCGGGGATGGTGTAACGTCAGTCCGACATGAAACGACGTGTTTTGTGGGGGTTGTTCATCATTGCGCTAGGCCTTGCCTACACGGCCTGGGGAAGTGAGATCATCTATCGACTCCCGCTTGTCGGTTCGATCAATCCGGTGAGCCGGGATCTTGTTCTGCGCGCCATCGCCCAGGCGGAGGATGAGCAGGCGGCGTTGCTTCTCATCGAGCTCAACACTCCCGGCGGATTGGGGGAATCGACGCGGGACATCGTGATGGCTGAGCTCGGCTCGGCGGTTCCGATCGTCGTCTTTGTGGGGCCGGCCGGTGCCCGGGCCGCCTCAGCCGGTGTCTTTGTCACGATGGCTGCTGATGTGGCAGCGATGGCCCCGGGAACGAACATCGGGGCCGCCCACCCGGTTGACTTGTTGGGCGGTGGCCAAGAACAGGACGCCACCATGTCCGATAAGATTGTCAATGACTCAGTGGCCTTTGCCAAGGCGATTGCCGAGGAGCGGGGGCGAAACGTGGATTGGGCGGAGCAGGCGGTGCGCGAGTCGAGTTCCCTTACTGCCTCGGAAGCCCTCGCCGAAGGGGTGATCGATCTTGTCGTTGCCGATCGGGGAGAGCTGCTTGAACGCCTTGACGGCTACGGGCTCCCTGATGGCCGTGTCCTTAGGACCACAGGGCTTACCATGAGGGACATCCGGCCGAGCCTGCGCGAGCGCCTCCTTGGATACCTTGCCGATCCCAACCTGGTTTACATCCTGTTTATCATCGGTCTGTACGGGTTGATCTACGAGTTCTTCCATCCCGGAATCGGATTTGGCCTCGCCGCCGGCGGCATCTGCATGGCACTTGCCCTGCTTGGGTTACAGATCCTGCCGGTGAACATCGTGGGCGTTGTTTTGGTCCTGTTCGGAGTGCTGCTGATGGTCCTTGACGCGTTTACACCGACCAACGGAATTCTCACTACCGGCGGGACGATTTCGCTTCTGGTCGGCTCGTTCACCCTGTTTGATATTCCCAGTCGAACAATCGGTCTCTCCTGGTCGACGATCTTCATTACAGTGGGCACGATGACGGCGCTGTTCGTATTTGTCATCTCGAAAGGGCTTCTCGTCCAGCGCAGACGGCCGGTTACCGGTATGAGCGGGATGGTTGGAGCAATCGGGAACGCCCGCACGGACCTCGGTCCCGATGGGAAGGTTTTCGTCAAAGGGGAGTACTGGGATGCGCGCTCCCTCGAAGGGGCGATCCACGCGGGAGAGCGGGTCTTTGTCGAGCGCCTTGAAGGGCGTCGCCTGCTCGTGCGTCGCCTGCGATGATCGTTCGAGTAGCAGATGGTGTCGCCGGTGCCGTTTCCTTTGAAGAATCGCACGGGCCGATCGTGGTGATCGATGCCCTGCGGATGAGTGCTACTGTGATTGTTGCCCTTGACCTGGGGATGGAGGTGATCCCCGTTGCCACGGTGGAGGAGGCGATGGCGGTCAAGGACAAGGGAGGTCTCACCGCCGGGGAACGTGGTGGGAAGAGACTCTCCGAACTCGATTTGGGCAATTCGCCCACCGCGCTTCTGGCACTCGAACGAAGCAGCGGAGACCTCAGCGGAAAAGCCCTTGCTCTGACCACCAGCAATGGAGTCCCTGCACTGCTCGCGGTCGCTGACCATTCGGGCGCCGTGCTCATCGGCTCACCTCTCAACCTGTCGGCACTCGCCACACGGATCAAGCGCGAGGCTCCACAGGAGTTGTCGCTGCTTCTTGCCGGCGTAGCAGGAGGAAAAGCGGCGCAGGAGGACGCAGTGACGGCCTCGCTTCTGCTGCAACGCCTCGATGAGTCGATTTCGTCCGCTCTTCCTTTTCCCGTCCCGGTTGGGGATTTGGAAACCCTCTTCTTGAGCACCCCCTCTGGGAAAAAGCTTGTCTCGTTCGGGTATGAAGAAGACGTTCGTCTGTGCGCCAGCGTTGATCGGTACCCGGTTGTCCCCGTGTTTCGCCAAGGCCGCATTACGGTGTAGTTTCAAAGAAAATAGGGCAAGCCGTATACTTCGGCAAGAGTTTTACTTTCCTCCAAAATGAGGGAAAGGAGGAGACCGATGAAAGGAATCGCGATCTCCGTGGCCCTCATCGCACTGATTGGGCTTCTGGCCACGGTGTTGGTCTTTCTGTGGCAGATCAACCGCGAGGGGGTGACGGTTCACCTCTCCGGGCAGGTCAAGTTGGCCGACGCCGCCACTGGAGTGGCGGGAGAGGTGAACCTGGTGATGTCGGAACCGATTAGTCTTATCGCCACCGGTCCGCAAGAAACCCCGATTCCGGCAAACCTTTCCGTTGTGCCTTGCCCACAATGCGGAGGGAACATGCTCCCGACCCGCTGGAATCTGTTCAGCGGAGAGATCCTGTGGCGCTGCCTGGAATGTGGCTTCTCTACGAAACAAACACCGGTCGCAAGCCCATAACAGTGGCTAGCTTGGTTAACGACCCTTCGCAAGACTGTCTCTGGCGGCCATCCATTGGCTGGGGTGAACACGATCACCGCTGCCAAATCCTATGAGGTCTTTGTGCGCTACGATATCGTCCAAAAGAGGCGTCCGATCCCAATGCACGAACCCAACCCCAGAGTTAAGAAGCGCGAAGTAAGTAGAGGAATCTCTTATACTCTTCCTTTATAGTTAGTCCCATGATCATCTCCTGGTTCAACGGGTACCAAGTTCGGAGTCCATCGTAGCCTCACCTTTCCTCATCGCGACCATTTCTTAAGCGAGGCAATTCGAAAAGTTGCATCTCGTACTTGGCCCCGTTATGATTGCCAACGGAAACTCAAATAGTTGTCCGGTCTTCGACCCATTGCCCCTAATGGCATCGCCGATGGGGGATGGGCAGTAGGGCTTGGCTGGAAACGGCAATGCCTCCCGTGTTTGGAAAGGAGATTGGGCCGATGTGGGAATTCCTCTTTTGATTGTGCTCCCATCAGCCCCTCCACACGGACGGGCAAGCAACAAAGGGGGTGATGGGATCGATCGCAGAGGTCAGGCAAGGTGCCTGCAGATCGTTATTCGCACAATTCTAAAAAAAAGAGGAGGACTCACGATGAAAAAAGCACTCTGGTTGTCCGTTTCCGTAACACTTTTGCTGTTGGTAATAGCAAGTCCACTCGTTGCCCAATCCAGTTTCGAGGGCAAACTCATCATTTTCCACGCCGGGAGCCTCACGGTCCCGTTGCAAGAACTGACCGAAGCGTTCCAGGTGCATTATCCCGAAGTGAAGTTCGAAACCGAATCCTCGGGTAGCAATACCGCCGCGCGCAAGATCAGCGAGCTGGGCCGCGAAGCCGATCTGATGATGTCGGCTGACTATACAGTGATTGACAAGCTGCTAATCCCCGATTTTGCCGACTGGAATATCCAATTTGCCCGCAACACTATGGTCGTTGCGTACACCGACCAGTCGCTGTACGCTGATGAGATCAGCGGCGGCAACTGGTATGAGATTCTGACTCGTGACGGAGTGATCTACGGTCATTCCGAACCTGACGCCGATCCTTGTGGTTATCGCACGCTCTTGGTCTGGCAACTGGCCGAAGCTCACTACGGTATCCCAGGATTGAACGCCAGTTTGCAGGAGCACTGCCCACTGGAGAACGTACGGCCGAAGTCGGTGGAGCTGATTGCGCTGCTTCAAACCGGGGACATGGATTACGCGTGGGAGTATCGCTCCGTGGCCGTGCAGCATGGCCTGAAGTTCGTCGAACTGCCGGATGAGATCAACCTGAGCATGATTGAGCACGCCGACTTCTATGGCCAAGCCACCGTGGAGATCGCGGGCGCGGAACCCGGTGCGACCATGACAATGACCGGCAAGCCGATTGTCTACGGGTTGACCATCCCCAAGAACGCTCCCAATCCGTGGTTGGCTCTTGAGTTCGTCAAGTTCCTGCTTGGACCGGAAGGACAGGCAGTCATGACGGCACAAGGCCAGCCTCCCATCGTGCCAGCGACCTCTGCTCAGAAGGATCTCTTGCCTGTTTCCTTGCAGGAGTAGGCCGGCTAACCCAATCTCTCTTTCTCACGCAGGCCGTCTGTCTTCTCGGCCTGCGTGAGGCTTTTGAAAGGAGTGAGATAAGTGCAGGCATTTCGTGTAAATTCCATGCGCCTGTCGTTTGCAGTCTTGGGCGCCCTGCTACTTGTGTTTATCTCATGGCCCTTGTTGAAAACGGTCTTCTCTTCAAATCCGACCGTTCTCTGGCGAACCTTGTTGGAGAAGGACGTGTATGAGTCGATCCTTCTCACGTTCTACGCCTCGTTCATCGCCGTGGTCGTTGCTTTTTGCTGCGGGATCCCGTTGGCCTACCTGCTGGCACGTTCGCAGTTTCCTGGCAAATGGGTGATCGAGGGGATCGTCGACATTCCCATCGTTGTCCCCCACTCGGCAGTGGGAATTGCTCTGCTGATGGTCTTCGGCAGGCGTACGTTCTTTGGAAAAGTGTTCGCCACATTTGGGGTTCGATTCGTCTCCGCCGTTCCGGGGATCGTCATCGCCATGCTATTTGTCAGCCTTTCGTTTCTGGTCAACGCCGCACGAGAGGGGTTTGAAGCCGTCGATCCCCGGCTGGAGCGGGTGGCTCGCACGTTGGGGGCATCGCCGTGGCGGACCTTCTGGCGTGTCTCCTTTCCTCTTGCCTGGCGCAGCATCCTGTCGGGCATGATTCTCATGTGGGCGCGGGGTCTCAGCGAATTCGGCGCCGTGGTCATCCTGGCCTACCATCCGATGGTCGCTCCGGTCTTGCTCTATGAACGATTCGAGTCTTACGGCCTAAGCTATTCGCGTCCGGTTGCAACCCTGATGATCCTGACGTGTCTGACCGTTTTCGCGGCGCTGCGCGTCGCGGCGGGAAGCAAAAGGAGAAGCCGGTCATGAAGGAGCCCGCTAGTATCCGCACGGTGGACCTGAAGGTGGATTTGGACGAATTCCATCTTCGCGAAATCACCCTGGACATCGCTCAAGGCGAGTACTTTGTCATCCTTGGCCCGACTGGCGCTGGGAAGACGGTGCTCCTGGAAACCATCGCCGGTCTGTATCGCCCCCAAGGCGGCAGGATCTACCTCGACGGTATCGATGTCACCGGTATTCCCCCGGAACGGCGGGGGATTGGGTTTGTCTATCAGGACTACATGCTGTTTCCCCATCTGACCGTGAAGAAGAACATCGCTTTCGGGCTGACGTTGAGAGGAGCCGGTCGGCACACCGTATCGGGGCGGATTGCAGACATCAGCCGTCTGCTGCACATCGACCCGTTGCTTCATCGCAAACCCGACACCCTGAGCGGCGGGGAGCAGCAGCGGGTGGCCCTGGCCCGGGCCCTGGTGGTCGAACCGCGGCTTCTACTCCTTGATGAACCATTAA
>CAZDDA010000018.1:0-16201 GCA_964504085.1 uncultured Thermotogae bacterium
TCGTTTTGTATTGAACGTATTACGGCTAGGCTATATGACGACAATTCTCTTGTTGGGATGGGAATCAATGTTTTGGAAATGGCCATGTCTAAGACGCCGACGCTTAACCTTGATCTTGGCACAGTTATATCAAGGCTGAACGACATAATTCCAGATATCAGGGCGGAGTTTACAGCTGTGTGTTCAAGCGCGATGCCATTCTCTGTGATCCTTTGTGGGCTTGGTGAAAGAAAGCCGGAAATCCTTTACTGTGCAGCCAACACTGGGTGGCAGTGTGAACCCCATCATATCAAGGACGGTAAAGCCTTTAGAACCCTCCCTCCAGAAGCATATTACTACCAGCATCTAGAGCCAGCGGTCAATAAAATTCTGAATGGTCGCGGAACGTCCACAGAGAGAATTAGAAAGGCTGTTGGCTACTTGTCTACAGAGAATGTTGTTCAAACCGTTGGACAAACATGTGTTCTTCGGCGGTTATCAAAGAAGTTCGAAGAAGAGGAATATGAAGCCCTTGTCCCCACATAATCTCTTAGCAATTGGCAAGCACTGTCTCGAAGATGTCATTGTTGAAGCGGTTGTTGAATCGGAAGACGAACTCATTGAGGTAGGCTTGGAGGTATTTAGCAGATACACGATGGTAGACACCGATAATCGCTCTCTTGAAGAGGCTCCAGAAGTTCTCCATCCCCATCGTGTGGACGTTTCCGTTGACGAATGTCTCGGAGTGGCAGACGGTTTCATGCTTTCGACTTCCAGCAGCCTTGGCGTAGCTCTTGAGTTCATCGGTGACGAGCAGTTCTGCGCCAACGCTGACGAAGGTATCGAGGAGCGGGGCAAGTGTTTCGGCTTTGAGGTTTTGGACGACCTGTGCTGCGACGTTACCACCTCGCTCCTTGAACCCCACAACTATTTCTTTGCCGGGAGCGCCACGCCCACGCTTCCCACCAGATTTCTTGCCACCAATGTAAGCGTCGTCGGCTTCGACGATACCGCAGAGCTTATCTTCAAACCCATACCCTGGCCTCATGGCCTTTCTGATCTGCATACCGATGCGCCAAGCGCACTTGTAGGTGACGCCAAGAGTCCTTTCGAGCTGTTTAGCGGAGATACCTTTCTTGGAATTGCACATCAACCAGATAGCGACATACCATTTCTGAAGCGGAGTATGGGAACGATGAAAGATGGTGTCTGTTGTCACGGAGAATTGGTATCGGCAGGCGGAGCATTGCCACACCTTACGCTCTTTGAGCCAGTAGGGATTGTTAGTTCCACACTTGGGACAAGTGACGCCGTTGGGCCAGCGCTTGGAGCGAAGAAACTCCTCGCACTTGTGCTGGGTGGAGAACCGTTTTTGCAGCTCGATGATGTTCATGATTCCTCCTTTTGGAACCATTATAGCACATCAAGCGGGCTGTGTCAAGGGGATAAAGCTATTGGCAAAAGCAACGCGGATCTTGCTGTCGTAGACTGAATCCGCCCTCACTCTTCCACGGTCATCCACCGCTCAAGAGTCATGGGTATTCTACTTCTAAACCTTCCTATAGAGGGAATCCAGCACGGCAGATCCAGGCTGTGTCTGTCGCGTTGCGTGATTCCGATGCTCGCGGTCTGTGTTTTTTTGGAGTACCCGCGTGGTCCCGATCTCCGTGTGAAGAGAACGCGAGGTGTATGGGATCTCCAGGCTTGCTGGTCAGGACCAAAGGTTCGAGCGAGGCAAATGTTGATCTTTCCGTCCTCGTCTTGTTTCTCGAGTACAGCCACGGACTTTGCTCAGGAATTGCCTCCACGCGTTGCTGCATTTATCCTGAAGAGATCATCTGTGATTCATGAAGGAGCGGTAGAAGCTCTGCCTTACAAGGGGCGAGATCCCAAAGGTGAAAAAGGAGGACCGGCATGACGGATGGGATCGGACAAGAGGTCTGGAAACGGTTTGCAAAAACCCAGGTTGTCTTTCTGGGAACAGCTGAAGGGGAGCAGCCACGGGTTAGGCCCGTTACCTTAATCAACTTCGATCAGAAGTTCTGGATCGCCACCGGCACGAGAAGTGCAAAAGCCAGGCAAATCCGGAGAAACCCCAATGTTGAGGTCTGTCTGGAGCTTCGGGAAGGCGACAGCACCGGGTATGTTCGAGTGGCCGGAGTTGCGCAGGCTGTTCATGATCCTGAGACGAAGGAAAAACTGGCAGAGCAGATGGACTTTTTCGCTGCCCACTGGGAAGGTGTAGATGACCCGGATTACACATTGTTCCGGATAACCCGCGTAGAAGTCGAGTACATGCCCCCAGGGGAAACGGAAGTACACACATTCATCGTGTAGTGCCGACGTCTTTGTTGATGTATTTGAGACGGCTGCGACGTGTGAAATCCTATGTGTTCGCAGAAGGTGCATACTGAGAAGCCCCCCTGCGTGCTTACAGGCTTGCCTTGACGCGCTTAGCCACCTTATGGCAGGCGTTGCCCAGCCGTTCGATATCCTTTGTGGTATGGGCAGTGGTCAGTGCGCCGAGACCGTGAAACACGTGTATGTCCTCAAGCAACAAAGCACGTCGCAAGACTTCTTCTCCCAGGACTGTGTCCACAAAGGCAGGATTGCACACAACGTCGGGGGAATCCAAACGAAGGTCATCCCGATACGGGAACACAAGTCCGCTGATCGAACTGGGGGGCAACACGTCGCTGGCACAACCGCTACAGCGGGCGAGGATCCCTTCTTCAGCAAAGGCTGCCTCCACGGTTTGCCGTGTCCTTTGCCCCAGCTCTGACAGATACGGGTAGATCTCCGATGCATGGGTCTCCAGGTGGCTCATGTACGTTTTGGCCGCCAGAAGAGAAGCAGGGTGTGCGGAGTACGTACCACCGGAAAACTTGACCTCGAACCGCGACTCCCGTCCCACCAGACGCAGGATATCAGCTCGGCCCGCCACCGCCGCTACCGGCATCCCTCCACCCATGATCTTGCCGAAGGTGGCCAGGTCTGGCTTGATCCCGAACAGAGAGCCTGCATCGCCGGCGTGGAAGCGGAAGCCGGAGATGACCTCATCGAAGATGAGCACGGCCCCGTATCGATGAGTTAATTCTCGTGCTGTCCGCAAGTATTCGCTCGTAGCGGGTATCAACCCACCGGCGCCAATGAACGGTTCGACGATGAGACAAGCGGTGCGGTCGCCGAATCGCCTGAAGTGGCCGTGTAGCATGTCGGGGTCGTTGAATCGGGTAATGATCACCTCATCGGTCAGTGTGTGGGGCAATCCAGCTGAATCCACTTTCTGGAATCCGACCTCTTCGTCGGGGGAGAAACCCACGCCCTTCAATCCCCACGGCTGTGCGCCGTGCCAACCACCGCCGACCTTCACCACCCGATGCCGTCCGGTGAATGCGCGCGCAAGCAGAATCGCATACATCGTGGCAAGGGCGCCACTTGTAGTGAACCGCACGCGATCCGCTCCAGTCAGGCGACACAGGATTTCGGCCGTCTCCACCTGCGATCGGTCGGCGAACCCGGTTAGCAGACCGTAATTCTCTTGAAAAGCGCGTGCCAGTGCGGACGTGACGCACGTCGGATTATGTCCTAGGAGATTGGCGAAGTGCCCCTGCCAAAAGTCGAGAATCTCGTGTCCGTCCTCATCCCGGATCCAAGCGCCCCGAGCCGCTACAAGCCGGGGAGGGAAGGGTTCGCGGAGTCGCAGTGCGTGGCTGCCGCCATCAACAAGAACCTTCTTTGCCCTGTCGGCTAACGCTGCCGATGCCGGCGCGTATTTTGTGTACTCCTCAGCAAGCTCTTTCAGAAGCCGGGTGTGATCACGTGCGATGATCGTCATCTTTTCGGGGACTCCTTCCTCTTTTCAGGTTGCCAGGTAGTATACCCCCTGGTCTTTTCGATCGTAACGTGCCAAGGAGAGTCTGTGCACAAAGCGCATTGCAGATAAAACCCGTATCAAGTCAGGAATCAGGCCAGTTAGTGACGCCGCGACAGGTTCCTGATTACGTGAGTATTCTGGCCAGTGTTGCATTCAGTGACAATTGTCGGGCTTGATCGATCGGGTCTATCAACCTGATTGATAGTCCAGACAACGGACGCTCTTATCCTTTGATTTCGGCTTCTCGAAGCCGACGTGCTGCCTCCTCGGGAGGGACAGGATTGATGTACAGCCCGGTTCCCCATTCAAATCCAGCCACTTTGGTCAACCGCGGTATGATCTCGATCCGCCAGTGGTAATCGTATTGTAGCGTCTTCCAGTAGCCAGGTTTGCCGACGCGCGGGATGGGATTGGGAGCGGTCTGCAACACGAAGTTGTAGGGAATGTCTCCGAGAAGCGCTCCCAATCTTCCCAGGGTTCGCTTCAATGTGACTGCGAGGCCGTCTCGCTGTTCGCCGCTGATCGTTGTGAAGTCGTGTGAGTGCTCGCACGGATAGACGATCAATTCGAACGGAAACCTCGCTGCGTATGGCGCAAGTACCACATACCCATTCGATTGCTCAACGACGCGAACCCCAGCCCGTGTCTCGCCAGACAGAATATCGCAGAATATGCAGCGCTCTTTTCGTTCGAAGTAGTTTCTGGCTGTCTCCAAACCGTCACGGACTTCCCGTGGCGTTATCGGAGTGGCAATCATCTGCGAGTGCGGGTGTGATAGAGACGCTCCGGCTTCCGGACCGTGGTTCTTGAACAGGAGAACGTAACGGTGCCAGGGATTCTCCATCAGAGCACGCAGACGATCTACGTACGTATCCAAGATCAGCCGAACGTGTTCGACGGAGAGATCCGGAATCCGGCTGTTGTGATTGGGGCTCTCAATGATCACCTCGTGCGCTCCGACGCCATTCATGCGATCGAAGAATCCTTCCACCGCCTGCCGCCCACGGTCGTCGTAGCTCTGCAGCGCCGGAAATTTGTTCGTAACTACACGGATGAGCCATCGTCCGTCTGGTCCGTCGACACGGTGTATCTCACGAGGGGTCAAATCCTCTTTGCCCGTACAGAATGGACAGGTTGAAGGATCACTTATGGGGGACTCCCGGCGCTCCTTGTCATAATCGAACGGGCGCTTGCCCCGTACGGGGGCGATAATCACCCATTTCTCGGCAATCGGCCCGCGCCGTAGCTCAGACATGTCTCCTCTTCTTCTTGGCTTCGTTCTCTCGCCGATGTGCGCATGTATTTCCCGTCAAGCGAGGATTATAGTGTGCCCGTGAACAAAGAGGCAACGCCGCAGCGCGTTGGTCTCGCCAGGCGCGGTCCAGTGCGTCATTATCTCCTCGCTGTTTCCCGATCTGGTTGACAGAAATGGTCCGCTTTGGTAAATTACCAAAAGAAAATCGTTAGCAAGCGAAAGGACGATGCTAGTCGACGAAAGACGCCATCAGATTGCGCAGCTGGTATTGGCCAACGGTGTAGGTACTGTTGCCGAGTTGAGTGAGAGATTCGGAGTCTCGCAGGTGACGATACGCTCCGACCTCGAGGCGCTCGAAGCCCAGGGGATGCTGAAGCGAAACCGCGGAGGCGCTGTCGCCAATCGGGTGCTCCGATTCACTCCTACGTTCCAGCAGCAGACGAGTCTGCACAGAGAAGAGAAAGTGGCGATTGCTGCTTTGGCTGCTGAACTACCTGAGGATGGGGATTGGGTGATTGTCGATGCTGGCAGCACAACACTCTACGTTGCTCACAACCTACGGGATCGCCTGCTCACTGTGGCGGTGAATTCGGTCTACGCGATAAATGAGCTCGTAGAGGCACCCCAACTTGACGTGATACCGATTGGTGGGACGCTCTACCAACCATCGCTTTCCTTTGTTGGGCCGTTAGCGGAGGCGTTTCTCGACGGACTGCATTTTGACTGGCTGTTTTTGGGGGTCAACGGCATCGGCCCCCGTGGAGTTTCTGTGAACAACCCGTATGAATCCGGCATCAAAAGAAAGATGATAGAGGTGGCAAAGCAGGTCGTCGTGTTGGCGGATGCCTCTAAGATTGGATTGGACAGCTTTGTCTTCCTTGCACCACTCTCCGAGGTGAACGTCCTGATCACCGATTCCGGGGCGCCGAAAAGGGACATTCAGCAGTACCGCAAGTTGGGGATGGAGGTGCGGATTGCCGATGCTTAGTGTCACAATGCTGAGCCCACATGGAGATCCGCTTGGGCGCATCGGAGAGCCAGACATCGGCGGTCAGTGCGTGTACATTCGTGAACTTGCCGCTTCACTCGCAGCAGAAGGGGTCAGCGTGACCATCTACACGCGGGACAGAGCCGACGGGAAACCCCCGCGGGAGGTCACAGCTGCGGGTGCAACCGTGGTACGTGTTCGTTGTGGCCCAAAGCGGTTTGTACCCAAAGAGGAGTTGGGCCCCTACCTCGAGCAGTTCGCGGAGAAAGTTGCAGCAGCGCTTGATGATGGGCAGATCATCCACTCTCACTTCTGGGATGGAGGACGGGTCGGCGGCTTTCTGAGAAAAGCAGGATTCTGGCTTCACACGTCTCACTCATTGGGAAAGCGCAAGATGGCATCCCTCCCAGAAGCGGATCCTTCCCAGTTCCAAGAACGAATTGCTGTGGAGACCCACGTTATTGAGGGATGCGACAGGGTTATTGCTTCGACAACGTCTGAGCAGAAAGACCTCGTCACCCTGTACGGAGCCAAGATGGGAAAGATCACCGTTCTTTCCCCCGGGGTCGATGTAGGCCGGTTTCGTCCTCCGCCTGATAGGAACAGGGTCAAGACCGAATTGGGATTTACTAATGCCCCACTGATATTCTCGCTTGGAAGACTCGATGAACGAAAAGGTTTCGATCTCTATTTCCGGGCAGCGGCCAAGGTGATTCACCAGCTTGCTGACAGGTTCGAGCCACAGTTTGTGCTCAGTGCGGGTGTCGTAGAGGATCACCCGCATGAAGTGGCTGAGCGGGACCGCTTGCGGGAAGTCATGCAGTCGCTTGACATCGAGGATGCCGTCCACTGGCTTCCGGTGTTGCCAGAGGTTGAGGTTCCCCGCTACTATGCTGCGGCCGATGTGTTTGTCATGCCGTCGCGTTACGAGCTGTTTGGAATCGTGATGCTGGAAGCGATGGCATCCGGTGTGCCGGTTGTAGCGACGAAGTTTGGGGGTCCGCCGGAAGTCATCACAGATGGGGGAACCGGACTGCTTGTAGATCCTACTGACATCGCAGAACTTGCTGATGCAATCGTCGAACTCCTAGAGAACCCCGAGAGCCGACGTCGCATGGGTGTGGCTGCCAGGGAGCGAGCTGAGCAGAAATACAGCTGGGCGCATCTTGCTGACCGCCACCGGGCCCTGTACGAACAGAGAGAGTAGCTGATCATGCGAGGCGACAAGCTAGTTCTCAAACCCGAGCACCGGAAGGCAGCGGAAGAACTGGCAAGTTTGTTGCTTCCCACGATCAAGACATCTGACAGCAAGTTCGCACTGGCCATCGGTGGTGAATCTGGCAGTGGGAAATCAGAACTTGCCGTTTTGTTGTCTCGGATATTTGATCGACAAGGTGTGAGCTGCCTAGTTCTGCAACAGGATGACTATTTCGTTTATCCCCCACACACGAACGCAACGATGCGCAAGCAAGACATCGGTCATGTAGGAGTCTCTGAGGTTCGTCTTGATCTGCTCGATCAGCACCTCGCGCTCTTCCACCAAGGCGCGCAAAAGATCACCAAACCTCTCGTCGTCTATCAGGAGGATCGGATCGTCAGGGAAACAATTGCTTTGGAGGGAGTTCGTGCTATTGTAGTGGAGGGTACATACACAACCTTGCTGAAAAATGTCAACGTGCGTGTGTTCATCGAAAGGCCCTACTACCGGACGAATGCAGATAGGCTGAAACGTGCACGGGAACCACAGGATGAGTACTTGGATCGAATCCTGGAGATTGAGCATCGCATTATTGCGGGGCACAAAGAATCAGCCGGCATCATCGTTGGGGCGGACTACGAGGTCGCGTGGCAGAAGGGGATCAAACCTGTTTCTGCGAGTTTGAAGTAGGTAGCGGCGAAGCGCCGCAAGGAGGTGGTGGGGTACGGATCGAACAGGATGAGTGAGAGGCTGTGCTGTGCACAGCAGGACGACCTACAGTCACGAAAGGAGGGAGCATGCGTAGGTCACTTATGTTCATGTTGATGGGGCTGTTCGTGCTTGGGGCTTTGAGCCTCGGCGCGGAGGTAAACGTGATGCACGGCTGGCCGGGCGAGCAGGCACCGGCCTTTGAGAAGATCGTAGAAGCGTTTGAAGCGGAGAATCCGGACATCGATGTAGTGGTTGAGATCGTTGGGCGTGACCGCCCTGCCATCTTGGCGACGCGACTTGCCGCCGGAAATCCGCCTGATTTGACACCGCATCCGTGGATCGGCACGATGAAGCAGTGGGCCGATGCAGGGGTAATTGTCGATCTGGCCGGACTCGTGGATACATCGGATATCAATCCGGCACTCGTTCCGATCGGGGAGTACAAGGGTGGGCTATACGGTCTGTTCATCTTCCCGAATGTGAAGAGCCTTGTCTGGTACAACCCAAAGGTTTTTGCAGAGAAGGGATACGCCATTCCATCGACCTGGTACCAATTGCTCGCACTGAGTGAACGGATTCTCGCCGACGGTGGTGTGCCGCTATCGATCGGTCTTGAGTCCGGTGCGGCTAGTGGTTGGCCGGGGACCGATTGGATCGAGGATATCGTGCTTCGAACGGCCGGTGCCGGCGTCTACGATCAGTGGGTCAACCACGAGATTCCGTGGAACGATCCACGCATCAAGCTGGCATTTGAGACGTTCGGGAACCTGTTCACCAAGGGCTACGTCTTCGGCGGAGCGATCGGTGCGCTGACCACCAACTTCGGCGACGCTGCCGACCCGCTCTTCCTCGACCCGCCGGCCGCCTACATGCAAAAGCAGGCGACGTTCATCCAGGGGTTCATCAACGACCACTTCGACGGCCTTGTCGTAGGCGAGGATTACGATGTCTTCCCGCTCCCGACGATCACGCCGGCAGCGACGCCGGATGGCTCGATTCCGTTGCTCGTCTCAGGTGACGTCGTCACGGTCTTCAACAACCGACCCGAGGTCATCAAGTTCGCGCAGTTCCTGACCTCCGAGACGGCGGCCAACATCTGGAGCTCGGAACTCGGTGAGCTGTCGGCTTACGTCGACGCTGACCCGACACAGTTTGCGAACCCGATCACTCGCAAGGCTCAGGAGATGCTGCTTAGCGCGACGGTTTCGCGCTACGACGGTTCCGACCTGATGCCGGGCGAGATCGGCACAGGCGCGTTCTGGAGCGGCGTACTCGACTACATCAGCGGGATTAGCCTCGATACGGTTCTGGAAACGATAGAGGCAGCTGCTCAGGAGGCCTACTAGGTTAATCCAGGTGAATCCGGGGTCTCGTGCCTCGGATTCACCTTCATTTCTTGACAAGGGAAGCAGGCGGCATGCTGCACACAGGGCGATGGAGGCCGTGGCTGTTCGTCGGGCCCGCTCTCTTGTTGATCGCGTTCTTCCTTGTGTATCCGACGATCATGACCATCGCGCGATCGTTTTTCGGGCGTGGAACCACCCTGTTTGGTCCGTCCGTCGAGTTCGTGGGAGTCAAGAACTGGACCTACGTATTCACAAACGAGGTCATGCTCACTGCACTGCGCAACAACGCTCTGTGGGCCGTACTGTTCACGGCGTGCACAGTTGGATTTGGGCTCACCTTGGCGGTGCTGCTTGACCGAGTGAAATACGAGAAGATCGCCAAATCGATCATCTTCATCCCTGCAGCGATCTCGATGGTCGGGGCTTCGGTGATCTGGAAATTCGTCTACGCCTACCGTCCGGCACACATCGATCAGATAGGAATCCTGAACGCGTTGGTTGTGGCCTTCGGAGGCGAACCTATCGGCTGGCTGATTGAGCGGCCGTGGATCAACAATATCTGCCTCATCGTGGTTGGCATCTGGATGTGGACGGGGTTCTGCATGGTCATTCTTTCCGCTGCCTACAAGAATATTCCTAAGCAACTTCTGGAGGCCGCACGGATCGACGGAGCCAACGAATGGAGGGTCTTTAGGAACGTGATTTTGCCTCTTCTTGCTCCGACGGCTGCTGTGGTTGCGACCACGATGGTCGTTCAAGTGTTGAAGATCTTCGATATCGTCTACGTGATGACAAACGGGAACTTCTCGACCGAAGTGATCGCAAACCGGATGTACAAAGAGATGTTCAATTTCTTCAACTACGGGCGTGCAAGCGCCATCGCCGTGGTACTCCTGATTCTGATCGCGCCGTTTATGATCTTCAATATCCGACGGTTCGCGAGGCAGGAAGGGGGTCGATGATGACGGCCAGAAGATTGATCGCACGAAGCCCCCTTCATCTCACCATCTTCCTATTTACCATCATGTGGCTCATTCCCACGTTGGGGCTTCTGATCACGTCGTTTCGCAATCCGGCGAACATCGCCGGATCGGGTTGGTGGACTGTCTTCCCGAAGTTGTTTAGCGGAGGACAGTACTCACTGGAAAACTATGTCGGCGTACTCCGGGGGGAGGGGCTGGCACGGTCCTTCCTCAATAGTCTTACGATCAGTGTCCCGGCCACCGCGATATCCACATTCATTGCGTCGTTTGCGGCGTTCGGTTTTGCCTGGATGTATTTCGGGGGGCGAAAGATCCTGTTCATGCTTGTCGTCGGGCTGATGGTTATTCCTCTGCAGATGACGTTCATCCCCATCCTGCCGATATACAGCAAGCTGAAACTGGCGGGGACGTTTCCGGGGATCTGGCTGGCTCATACTGCCTACGGCCTTCCGCTGACAACGTATCTCGTGCACAACTTCATGGCTGGTATTCCCAAGGATTTGTTCGATTCGGCGTCGATTGACGGCGCTTCACCATTCATGACGTTTTGGCGAATTGTGATTCCAATTTCCGTGCCTGCCTTAGCGTCAGTCTTCATCTTCCAGTTCTTGTGGATCTGGAACGATCTACTTGTCGCTTTGGTTTACCTCAGCGCGAAACCTAACGTTGCGCCGGTGACGGTGACCATCGCGAACCTGGTTACGAATCGAGGCCAAGACTGGGAGTTGCTAACCGCTGCCGCGTTTGTGTCAATGGCTCTTCCTTTGGTAGTATTCTTCTCCTTGCAACGGTACTTCGTGCGAGGAATCCTCGCTGGATCAGTCAAAGGATGAGCCGGGCAGTCGAACCATTGCTCACCAAAGCAGCAGCGTTGCAGGAAAAGGCTCGGGAGGGCATCGAAAGTCTCCGCACCGAAGTGGATCTTGATGGAAGGTCCTTTTCGCTCTTCAATGCAGGGATTCGCGACAAAAGATCATGGTTTGGGCTCTTTCCGCGCGATCTGCTCACTGCCTGTCTGATGCTGGGAGAACCAGCGCTGATGCACGAGGCGATCGCTTTTTCGGTGGCGACCATCGGGCGTGAATGCAACCCACAAACAGGGGAGGAACCGGGGCGTGTCCTACACGAGTGGAACCGCGTCGAGCGCGATGGCTACCTCTCGCACTACAACGCTGCCGAGACGAGTCAGCTGCTGATCCTGGTCGCCAGCCAGTATCTGCAACTTGCGGAGGTTGACCGCAATATGGCCTCCGATTGGGGCGACGGCCTGCGGCAAACGGGTGAGTACGTTCTGAGGCACATCGACGCGGATCTGTTCTGGGAGGACCCGTACCATTGCCGCGCTACTCGCTACATGGCGTACGCCACCTACTGGAAGGACTCTCACCTTCCCGGGAGAAAATCCCTGGTCTACCCTGTAGCTTACACCCTTGTGCAGGCTCAGACCGTGGCCGCATTACGAGCGCTCATCGCCTTGGAATCTGAATTCCAGCTGGGTTTTCAACACGAACAGCTAGAACGACTCGTTTCTGGAATGGTTCGGGCAATCTGGCAGCAACTCTGGGATCCTCGTACTGACTTCCCGTTGATCGCGTTGGACAAAGACGTGCGGATTCCCGGAATCTCCTCGGACGCGCTCCATGTGCTTGCCTACTTGCAGAAGAAGGATATCCCAAAGACAAAGCTTGAAGCGATTGCTCAAGGAGCCCGTAAGCTCGACACCCCGTATGGCTATTGTACGTACGCCCCGGGTCAGCCGGAATACACACCCGATAGTTATCACTTGGGTTCCATCTGGCCCTACGAGCAGTTCTTCATCGCAAAAGGAGCCCTACGTCACGGGCTTGAGGAGGTGTTTGAACACTCGCTTAGGATCATCCATGGTCTGGAGGCACACGGATTCCCTGAGCTTTTGGTTTGGGATGGGGAGGCGCTCACGGCGGGAGGGTGCGGTCTGCAGCTTTGGTCTGCTGCATACCCCCAAGCGATCGGTAACCTCCTCACAGGACATGTGTCAACAAACGCTGAAGACACGTTTTCTTGACTGTTCGATTAACGAGGGTATGATTTGCTCCGCTGTTCTAACGGGGAGGAGTCAATGGAGAGAAAACTTTCGGATTACGAACAGATTGCAAACGCCGGTTCGATAGCAGAACTCACCAGGCTGGCAGAAGGTCTGCAAGAGATGTCCCTACTTCACGTCAACTCCACCCTTGTTGGAGGCGGGGTTGCGGAGATGCTGCACTCGTTGGTTCCCCTGTTCAACGACCTGGGAATTGACACCCGCTGGGAGGTGATCAAGGGAACGCCGCTTTTCTTCAAAACGACGAAGAACATGCACAACGCCCTGCAGGGAAACCATGTTGAGATAGTCGAAGAGATGCTCGAACGCTACAGGGAGATCGGTCGGCGCAATGGGGAGACCATGGATCTGGCAAGCGACGTGGTTGTCATCCACGATCCCCAACCACTTCCCCTGATTGACCATCGCCTGTCCGGCTGCAACCGTTGGATCTGGCGCTGTCACATCGATCTCAGCAGTCCGAGCAAGAACATCTGGGCCTTTCTCTACGATTACATCAAACGATACGATGTCGTGGTCCTCTCGATGCCGGAATTCGCTCAGTATCTCCCCATTCCACAGGACATCATTCCTCCCTCCATCGATCCGTTGAGTGACAAGAACAAAGACCTCCCCGAGGACCGCGTCACTGAGGTCTACGAGAAGCACGGAATCCCGCAAGACAAGCCGATCATTCTGCAGGTGTCTCGGTTCGATCCCTTCAAGGACCCGATCGGTATCATCGAGGCCTGTCAACTGGTTAGACGCGATATCGAGTGCAGCCTCGTGTTTGCAGGTGGCATCGCTTCGGATGATCCTGAGAGCTGCGAAGTTCTGGCTCGGGTGGAGGAAAGGGCCAATAATGATCCGGATATCTACATTGTTGCCCCCCAGGCAGAGCCGATCCCTGCAGAGGAAGTGAACGCGCTACAGCGAGGGGCGGACATCATCGTGCAGAAGTCTCTCCGAGAAGGGTTCGCCCTCACCGTGACCGAGGCCATGTGGAAGGCCAAGCCGGTCGTGGGAGCGAATGTAGGGGGGATCAAGCTACAGGTCAAGGATGGCATCACCGGTTTTCTCGTCCGCTCCATCGAGGAGACTGCAGAAAGGATCACCTTCCTCCTCCGCAATCCCGACTTGGCAAAAGAGATGGGAGAAGTGGGAAAGGAACAGGTGAGAAAGAATTTCCTCATCACCCGGCATCTCCGCGATTATCTGCGACTTTTGCGCATCACCGCACCCAGTGGCCCGCCCAGTCTGTGCTAGTCCTCGGCGGGCAGCCATTTTCGCGTTCTTATGGATCTATGCTGGTTTGGTGTGCGTGACCTGTCAGAAAGCAGGGGGCCTGCATAGCCATGAGGAAGCCAACAAACCAGGAAGATGGGGCCGTCTAATAGATCGCCCTTTTCATCTCCAGCCCAGCCGACGGTGTAGCTCGGTTGCAGCTGCAGTAACCTGTGAGGTCAATGGCCCGTGTTCCAGTGTCGTTTGATACCACTCATACTTGGGTTGTCACGGCTTCTTGGTTTCCTAATGACAGGATTGCAGAATGGATCTTGAGTTCCCCACGGGCAACAGGGGGTGTATTCGGAGAACGCCGTATGCGTTGATGCACAAGACCGCGGAATGCGGTTAACCCGCCACGTAAACCGGTTTCCCGTCGAGAAAGGTCATCACCACTTGCAGGTCGGCGAGCTTCTCTGAAGCCAAGCGTGGGTCCTGATCGAGGATCACCAGATCGGCAAGCATACCCACTTCGAGCGCTCCTTTTTCCGCTTCCTCGAACGAGAAATAGGCCCCTGCTTTTGTGTAACAGGCGATGCCTTCTTCGACGCTCACCCGTTGGTTAAGGTGTGGTGCATTGACCGCCCAATGAAGGCCAAGAAGCGGCGACATCGGCATGCAGTCAGAGCCAAAGGCGAGAGGGAGTCCGGCATCGAGCACCAGGCGGTGCGGGTCGATCTGTTGGTCCCGCTCTTCTCCCAGTCGATCGATGTACATCTTCCCGCTCCCCGACCAATTGCCGACGAAGTTGGGTTGCATGGAGACGTGAAGGTCCAAGTCCTGTGTCCGTTTGATCTGGGTCTTTGTCGGAAATTCGAAGTGCTCAATCCGGTGCCGTAGTTCGCGCGACGTACCAACGACGGAATGGGCGTTTAGAACTTGCTCGATGGCGCGATCGCCGATGGCATGGATTACGGTCTGCAAGCCGGCCGCATCGCAACGGCGAACAAACACAATCAGCTCTTCGTCGGTGTAGTTCAGCTGACCACACTCACCTGAATCGGTGTACGGCTTTCCAAGAGCGGCGTTCCCAGCCCCGATCGATCCGTCGGCGAACAGTTTGACTCCGCCAAGCCGCAACCACTCGTTGCCGAATCCACTCTCGATTCCGAGTTCCTCCAGGGCATCAAGGCTGGGAGCCTCTGGACACACGGTGACCCTTAGTTTGAGTCTGCTGCGCTCGTGCATGTAGAGACGAATTTGCTGCGGAGGGATCATCGTGTGTACGGAAGTGATTCCGAGCCGGTGTGCTGCTGCGGCTGCAGCGTGGAGCGCTTTGCTCTTTGTCTGGCTGTCCGGCTTGATCGTTCGCAGGAAGGTGAATGCCGCCTCCTCGCGTAGGATTCCGGCATGTGAGTCCACAAGACGTTGGTCCACGCCCGGAGGGATTCGTGACAGGGCCGGTGTGTTTGCGGCCACGAGATGGCCGTCGATGCGCACAGCGATGAGCGGGGAGTCTGGAGTGATCCGATCCAGGTCATCGCGGGACAAGTAGCGGCGCTCCTGCCAACCGCTTTCGTCCCAGCCGCTGCCGACCACCCACTCCCCGTGTTGCTTGACGGCCTCGGCGAGCCGTGCCAGCGTGTCTGCTCGATTCAACCCTGAAAGATCGGTGCGAAACCCGATCTCCCTAAGGCCCACCTGGAGAAAGTGGGTGTGGGCATCGATGAAGCCGGGAAGGACCGCTTTTCCGGTTAAATGAACTACTTGAGTGGTTTCGGTTGCGAGTGCTGAGATCTGCTGTTCTTGCCCAATGGCGAGGATCTTTCCTCCGCCAATGGCAAGACTGTCGGCTTCGGGGACTGTGGGGAATACAACTCCCCTCAAGATGGTCTCAACATTCATCTTCTTAAAGATTCTAGTTAGAATAGGAAACGGGAGCAAACTGCGACTCCATAGCGGGTAGAATGGCCCGGCGGCAGTGTGCAGCGTCCAGGAGGCAATGGTGAAGCGGCAGCTTGAGATCTTTCGCGTTCCGGAAGAGGACCGAGCAGGGATGAACCTGTCAGCTATTGGCCCATTCAGGCGTTGCCGCTTGGCCGACTCAAGATGGCTTGTCACGGCAGGCAAGCGGTACGTCGTTTTGCCTGTGCTGCTGGTTCTCGTCAGCGTCGTTTCCTGTTTAGTGTTGGGCGTAGCCTTGTACACGACCGTGCCGCAGGCGCTGGGGATGGGGCAGGCGTACACAGCGCGCGCGAGCGGGCCTCTTTCCCCGCTGTGGAATCCTGCTGCAATCAGTGATCTCCCCGGTCTTCATGGGGCGTTGGCCGTCTCCTTCTCCTCCGAGGCAGGAGGTGTCCTGCTCGCTGGCGGATCGCTCGTCAGTCTGGAAGGGCTATCGTTCGGCCTGGCGACGGCCCAGGGAAAGGATGAGGGACAGGGTTTTGGCACACTGGCGTTTCGCATCCTTCCAGGCATTTCCATCGGAGGAAGCCTGGCTTCTGTGTCTCAAACCGATTCGCGGGGAATCTCTTTCAACGCAGGCGTTCTAGTGCGTGGTACGACGTGGTCTCTCGAT
>CAZDDA010000019.1:0-16138 GCA_964504085.1 uncultured Thermotogae bacterium
GAATGGCCGGTTTTAATTCGACCCCGCGTGGCCGGTTTTGACCGACCCCTGACAAGCCTCAATTCCGGGACTGGAATCCGAGACAGGTAGAACAACTGGAAGGAATCGTCGGAGTCGGTCTGAAGAACCCCATGGTCGCGGTGATGCAGCTAATTACAGATCAAAAGTAGGGGCAGTAATTTCAAGGCCACATCAGAAAGACGGTAACGCTTCTTGTGTGGGGCATGGGGGGTGCATCTTTTTTCCTTGAGCAGTCGAGAGATCACAACGGAGTTTTCAAATTACGGGTTGGATGTAGGGATGGATTGCGGCAGAAGTACAAGAAGGGAAAAGGGTGAGCAGGTATCCGGCTCTGTAATGAACCTGTGGGCTCCGGCCCAGATGTCATTCAACACTACCGAAACAACGACTTGATTCGGCTCCAGGTGTCGGCTTCTTCCAGTGAGGGACCTCCGTATGTGACATTCCGCTGGAGGCATCTGGAAAGGATGTCGGATTGCTGGAGCTCGATCGGCGCCGTGCACGCGACAAGAGACTCGTTCCAGAAGACCCTGATTGTAATGAGATCGCCCTCTGCCGCGGCGTGGTTCCCGAGGTAATCCACGAAACACAGGGCGTAGTTCCCCGGGCCGCCCTCGCCTGCAAACACGGAGAGGATAGCCCCGGTCGTCAGGTTCTCCACTTCCACGCGGTGGTCGCTGGGTACAGGTATCATCCCCCCAGTCTTGTATGCCGTGCCATACACGGTGAACACACTTGCAGTCTCCTGGGCCACTGAGGGTGTCACCGTGAGGAGGATGAGGGTAACGACTCCCGCCAGCTTGTATCCAACACGCCGGTTCATCGTGTCCTCCAGATTCCGTTACACTGGGGTCAGCTCTACTGGATCCGCATCTTCTACCTGGTCAGGATCATCTTCGTCGTCCTTTTGAAGCCGGGGGCTTCCATCCGGCAGAAGTACACCCCGGACGCTACATCGTACCCGTTCTCGTTCTTGCCCCACCAGATGACTCGGTAGTAGCCGGGCTTTGCAGTTTCGTCAACGAGAGACCTTACCAATCGGCCCTCGACGTTGTAGATCTTGAGGGTCACCTTGCCGGGTTTCGCTATCTGGTACTTGATCGTCGTAACCGGATTGAACGGGTTCGGATAGCAATTCTCCAGCATCGAGAATGCAGGTGGTGCCAGCCACTCGGCATTGACCTCGGAGTAGCCTCTCTTGATGTCCTTGGGTGTTACCACGTATTGCTCAGCCCCACCCAGTTCCTCGTCACTCTTGTCCACCAACACAATCTCCAGCTCGTCTCCAATGGAGATTCCCCCTGAGCCATTGAGATCAACGAACGCCACCGCGTAGCCGCCGGTCTGTCGATTCACGGGACACACGACCGATTTCCCCATCGTCCTGTTTGTCACGATGATCTGACAATCTCCGGAGACGGGCAACAGCCGATGTTCTCCGACCTCATACGCGTGACCCGCCACGGCGAAAACGCTTGCCGGCTGCCGCTCCGAATGATCTGGCCTCTTCGTCGGGAGGGGCGGCACTCCACCTTCACCCATCCAGCCCGTGCCCTCGAACACCGCTGTCGTCTCGGCCTCCGCAATCACGATGTATCCGACCCCGCCCTGTATCTCAAACCCGTCGCCCTCGTGGAAACTGGGAATGAACGAGACGAATCTCTCTTCACCCGGGTCGTACCGAATCAGCTGATCCGCACCCAGATGCTCCGCGTACTCCCGAGCCATCATTGCCGAATCCGGCTCGAGCGGGAGCGAGACCATGTTGATATCCGGCATCACGTGGATAAGAGGCAGGTGGGTCATCCCCTCAAAGTCCACCGGCCCTCCCGCCCCCTCCGGCAGAACCGCGATGTACCCGGTCCTTGGAAGGATTTCAAAGCCCTCACCTTCCAGAACCTGCGGCACAAACGCCTCGAACTGACCGATGGAGTCGTTGTGCTGGACGATGAAGGAGGCACCTACGTGCGCTGCTAACGAAGATGCTGTGTAAGGCTCTGCCGGCTCCACCGGAAGGGCTATCATGTTCGGTCCCTCCGCCAGGTGGACCTTGTACCGGCGAGGGGCCACGGGGATTGTGACCAGCCGGGTGTTGTTCTCCTCATCCAACTCGGCGATTTGGGCATCTGCATCTGCAACAGCGATTAGCTCATGCTCGCCCAGCACTCGAGTTGCCTCCCAGGGAGCACCCACCTCCATCTGCGAGCCTGCAGCAAGACCGGTGGCCAGGTGTGCGATCCCGATCAATGAATCCGGGGAGACGGTCGCGCCTTTGTAGAACCTTACATCAAACGCCGGAGCATCAATCTCTCCAACGTTCTCGACGGTCGCGTGAACGCCGATCTCCACTCCCTCGAGAAGACCGTCTTCCGGAACATCAATCCCGATCGAGGATATCGTCAAGTCGGGGAAAGCCTCCCTGACCACACTCAGCACCTCGTTCGTCTCAATGGGATCGTTTTGGTCGAAGTAGATCACTGCAGAATTGCTGATTTCGGTTCCCGGCTCAAGATCGGGAAGTGTCTCAATGAGGAATCCAACATGCCCTTCCCCCACGTGGGTACTGTCATTCGGAGGCAGGAAGCCTCCCATTGGGTCCTCCGGAGGGAAGCCCGTCAAAGGATCGATCGTATTGAAATGCCAATGAGCCTGACCCGTCAGCACATCGATGCCTGCATCAATCTCAAGTATGCTCCCCGACGGAAGATCCACGGCCGTCTGATAGAAGCTCCTTCCTGCAGGCACACCTATGACCGTGTCTCCAAAGCTGAACTCGGTCAGTGTGAACTTCCTCCAATCGAGGTCGTCGTCTAGCTGGTCAAGGACACGTACCTCCTGTGCTGCCGCTGTGGCATCAGGCATGTTTTCGAAGTAGACTACATAAGGGATAGACTCGCGTGTCGTGACGAAGCTCTCTTCAAGTCCCTCCGGACCTTGTTTCTCGTTTGGGTCAATAGGTCCTCGAGAGAACTCACAATGGCTGTACTCTTGAGTTAGTTCATCGAAGTGAGGCGTTCCCCCTGCCCTTCTGCAAGCCTCTGCCTTGTCGCAGCCGAGATCGTAGTATGTATCAATCATCTTCTTGCAGCTGCGATACGCCATGGCCATGCCTGCAACGGCGAGACCACAAGTCAGAGGATTTGTGCAGAGTACACCGCCCGCGATGCCACCCAGTATGCCCGCGGCACACCACGCTCCGTCGCTTGGGCCAGGACATGCACTCTTCGCTGGGGTGGAACCTATGGGCAAGGGCGGGACCGGGAATCCATCGATCTTCAGGCCCGGAGCGTCGAGAACACCCGTCGCACGCAGTCCTTCAAGCGTTAACTCCTGCCATGCTGCTGCATCGGTAAGAAGGCCCAGCATCGTTTCCGGCAGATCCACTTGATCTTGAACACTGACTAGCTCGGCTCGTATTGACTCACTGGCTTGCAGCACCTCAAGAGCGAAATCCTCGGCCCCCGTGGGGGTCACTCGCATGGCCAAACCGGTTGGACCGAGGGACATCCCGCTGAAAGTGGCAAGAAAGGAGCGAGCCTCACCAGGCTCGAGATCTCTCCAGAGAAACGAATTCTGAGTAGCCCCGTTCGCATGGAGTAAGAGACTCATGGGCAGGCTGTCAGAGAGACAAGGAAGCAGCCCCGGCCCGTTGAACTCGATGTTCGCCGTTCCATCCACATCCACGGCAACGTTTGCATACGGAATGTCAACGTTGCCTATGTTTCGAACCGTAAACACGTGTGTGTAAGGTCGAGGCCAGAAATGGATGCGGGAGCCTTCGCTACTTACGAAAGTCTGGAGCGGGGCCGCTGGCTCGATCACAATTGCATCGGCAAGAGTTGAAGTATTGAGCGAATCCTCGCACACCAGCTCTACATCGTAGCTCGCATTCGCCGCGTTGGCGAATTCAAAGGTAGCTTTCGCCTCAGTTGAGCTCAAGAGCTCTATGCGGCTGGCGCTGTGTGTCTCAGTACCGCGGAGGAAAACTGAGGCAACATCCCGAAAGCCGCCACCATACAGCCGAAGCGTGACCCTGCCGTTGTCGCCAATGGTTGTTGGGGAAACCGACTGAAGGCCGAAGGGAATGGATTCTGCAAGGATGCTTGCCAAGCCGGTGCTTGGCACGTAGTCTCCAAACAGCATCAAGTAGCAGCCTTCTTCTCCTCCACCAGGCACGATCACTTCTGCTTCCGGTGCAATGTTGAAGGCCGACTCGTAATGCACCCGGTCCGGAACGTCTCCATATCCGACGTATAGTTCCAGGTCATCGTAGGCGTAGTCGCACTCTACCGTGAGCTTCAGATCCTCATTCTCTTCCACCTGGACATGATAGTACTGCTCTTCAGCGGTCGAGATCTGAGTGTCGTGAACAATGCCCGGGGTGAGTTCGATGACCGAAACGGCCAGAGAATCCTCCGACAACTTCTCGTTGTTCGCCTCGGTCGCCTCGTTGACGTTGTTTCGAGTATCCGTCCGGACGATGACCTGGTACTCGCCCAGTGGAATGCCGGGGAGGTCATTGTCCAGCACTCCTTCGTAAGATGCCTTGTATCTCTTTCCCGGCGCCAGTCCCCCCGTGTGCTCAACGCTCCCCAATCTGGGATCTGCAAGATCCCACAGTGTGTCAGCCGAGATGTAGACCGCGTCCTCCCACTGACCGGGAGCATCATTCGCACCCACATTCTCCACTTCCCACGTCACATGAATGGGCTCCCCAGCCGTCCCACTGGTAGGCACGGCCACGCTCTGGACAGCGAGGTCAGCAGGCTGCGCCAGTACTACGCTGACCGGACCAGAATCATACCTCTGGTTGTTCCTTTCTCCACCATCTTCAAAAACTTGGTTGTTTCTGTCCGTTCTCAAAAACACGTAGTAGTTTCCGGACATTCCCAGAGGGATCGTTACTGCGACGCTATCTGCATAGCTATCGCCCCCGGCAAGACTGTCAGAGCGCACCCTCGAACCGAGCACGGCATCTGCTGCGTCAATCACGAAGTCTCGTGACAGGTAAATGAAATCAGACCAAGTCTGGGAAAGAACAGTACCTTCACCATCATTGGACACGGTCCAGCGCACCGTCATGCGCTGTCCCGAAATCGCCGAGTCAGGAGCATCGACACCCGAGACAACGAGATCGACCGGCTGCAAGGCGATGTGCAGCGGAACGGCCAGCACATTGTTCCCAAGGTTAGTCTCATCCACTCGGTTCTGGTAGTTGGCCCTGGCGATCAAGAAGAAATCGCCGGCGGTACCATCCGAGAACCTGATGCTTGCCTCCTGGCCGTACGCTGCACCGGCCCCGAGACCTCCTCTGTGGGTGAAGGATCCCATGAACACGTCGCTCGCATCCAGAGTGGCATTCTCAGAGAGATACAGCGCGTCCCTCCAGTAGGACTGCTGCACCGGCGGGGGGTAATCCCCAACGTTCTCAACGGTCCAGGTGATTTCGGCCTGAGCGTAGCTCCCGCCCTCGAGGGAATCGGGGAGTACGAGATCTGTCAGCGCAAGGTCCGGAAGTTGTGGTGGCACCTGAACGACGACTATGGATGCGGCACGGATGTTGTTGTCCTCGTGTTCATGCTCGTATACGTCATCGCTCGCATCGGTGACCACAAATAGGTATCGCGTTCCAAGATCACCGGCGGGAATCACTGCGTTCGCGTCTTCGAGGTAACTATCGTCCGCTTCCGATCCGCTGTGTGATGAGACAACCAGAGACACATCTGCTGCGGTGTCCAGCACATCATCGAGTGAATAGTAGACTGCGTCGGTCCAGACAGAGCCCTCGGGCGTCGGCCCGGACCCCAAGTTCTGAACGAGCCACTGGACGCTTGTGGATCTACCCTCGAACACCGTATCCGCCACCGTGACGTGCACTACTTGGAAGTCTGGGGGAGGAGTGAGTTGGATGTCGACCACGGCATGGGCGATGTTATTCCCCTCGCCACTGTGTTCGTAAACCTGGTCGGCGCTGTCTGTCAGTACATGAACGTACTGTATTCCCGAAAGCCCGTCCGGTACGCGGAATTCGCCTGTCTCGAGGTAGCTGCTGTCTGGCTCAAGTGCACCATCATGTTCGATCGACCCAAGATAGGCTACTGCCTTTCCTGCCCACACGCTGTCCGGCGAAAGGTAAACGGCGTCCACCCACAACGAGTCTCGTGTGGATCCCGACCCTAGATTCTGAACCGTCCACTCGACCGGCAGCGGCTGACCCGACCAGGCCTGCGAAGGAACGCTGATCCCAACAACCTGCAAGTCTGGGGGCGAGGTCAGCTGGATATCGACAGGTGCTGCCCCAGTGTTGTTCTCTTCCGCAGCGAACTCAGCCACCGCGCTGTCGGCATCCGCGTGAAGGACTATGAAGTACTGCCCCGAAACACCATGGGGCAGCGTGACCCCCAATGTGTCAACCACACTCTCATCTGGGTCTAGCACTCCAGTATGAAGGCTAGCACCGAGCATGACATCCGTGTCTGTGTCGAGAGTGTCATCGAGCGACAGATAAACACGGTCCATCCAAGAACCTGGCTCTGTGGTCCCAGTGCCAGCGTTGAAAACAGACCACTCGACATTGAGAACCTGGCCAGACCACGCGTCACCCAGTGTCTGGACGGAGGAGACCTGCAAGTCTGGAGGAGTAAGGACGATTTCGACAGGACCATACACGGTGGAGTTGTTGTCTTCCCAAGGTCCTTCGAAAATGGCATCATCGCGGTCGGTCAGCACGAACAGATGGTAGGTTCCCCATTGGCTACTTGGAGCCACAATTGCCTGGCTGCGATTGTAGCTGTCCCCCGCTTCGAGGTATTCGCTTATATCCAACACTAGGAGGCTCTGATCGGACTCGATATCAAGTGCTTCATCCTCGGAGAGATAAACTGCGTCCACCCACTCAGGCTGGCTCGTGACGCCGGTTGCTTCGTTTGTCACTGTCCAGTTGACAAGGAGAGGATCGCCACAGTCTACGGTGTCGGAGCTGGTACTCACGCTAGACACCACCAGGTCAGGGGGAGGCGAGAGAGTGATCGTCAGAGAGTCGGATCTTGGTATACCCGGGACTTCGTCGACATTCCCCGCATTCGGAATCGCGAACAGATGCCAGACTCCCGATACATCAACCGGAATCCTCACTGAGGTCCCAACGGTGTCACTCTCACCCGGAGCCAACGGCGTTTCGTGATAAGGACTTTCTCCTAGATAGCGGTCACCTGCGCCAAGAGACTGGTCTTGAGACAGCGCCACAGCATCATTCCAATGACTGCTCGTAAAGGTTGCGTCCCCTATGTTGGTTACCGCCCACTCCACGTCGATGAATTCGCCCGACCATGCCGAATGAGATGGAGGCACTCGCAGGTACGTCACGTCCAGCAAGGGCGAAAGATAGCGGACCAGCACTTCTTCGCTAGCGGCACTGTTGTCGCCTTCTTCTCCATGCTCATCCACTCGGTTGTCCCAGTCTGTGCAGGTCACCAGGTGGTAGATGCCCGCAATGCCGGCAGGGATAGTCACTGACGCAGAACCCGTGTACCCCTCGCCGGGCGGCAGGTAGGCAGGATTCGCGAACTGGCCCAAGTCGAACGCGGTTGCCGTCAGATACGGCTCAGGGGATAAGTAGATGCGATCGTACCACACAGGAACATTCGTAGAGGCTTCTCCCTCGTTCTCGACAGTCCATTCAACATCGATGCTCCCGCCGGCAACAGCCTCATCGGGTCCACCAACGGCGGTCACCAGCAGATCCGGGAAGGGTGTAATCTGGATCGGGAACGAAACCGTGGAAATGCGCGTGTTGTTGTCCTCGTCCAGATACTCCTCGAGCTCATCAAGAACGTCGGTTGTCAGGACGATCCAGTAATCACCTGAGATATCTTCTGGAAGCTCCACAGGCATCGTGCGCACGTAGCTTTCGCCCGGCTCAACACCGTCGGGATACAGCGCTGAACCGAGCACCTGGTCGTCTCCGACCAACGAATCAGCCGACAGACACACCTCGTCATACCAGGACCCAGTCGCGGCGCCATCCCCCCCGTTTGTCACAATCCAGCTGACTTCAACTCCCTGGCCGGACAACCCTTGTGGTGGCGTTATGACCGAGTCAACGACCAGATTCGCGTGGGGTGGAACCGCAACCGCAATCGGCTGGTCGCTGATCAGCCAGTTGTTCGATTCCGCGCCTTCTTCAGGAATTGAGTCCAGGCCATCAGCCCCAAGGACAATCCAAGCCTCGTCATTCTCTCCAAAGGAGATCTCAACGAAGGCCGTATCGGTGTAGGACTCTCCGCTATTGAGACTGTCCGTCCTGATCGCAGCGCTCCGCAGCTCGTCGTCTCCGATGATTCCATCCCAAGACACGAACACCTGATCGCTCCATGTCCCTATTGCCGGACCGCTTCCGTTGTTCGCGACAGTCCAGATGACCTCGATGGAGGTGTCATAGAATGCGTTGTCCGGTACGCTGAGGTCAGTGACAACGAGATCGACGAATCCGACACTGAAGTTCAGAGTGTCCGGTGAGAGATCCTCATGGCCTGCCAAGTCCCTTGACTTCACAGCAAAAGTGTGGAGCCCACCAGCAAGGCCATCGTAGGTTTCGGCTGTTGTCCCAGTGAACGCGGTGAAATCATCCGAATCAAGCTTGTACGAATACTGAAGATCCGCTATCGGAGTCAGGCTATCATCACCGGACCAAGTGAATGTGACCTCTGAAGTTGGCCACCAGCCACCGTCATCCGGGCCGGATGTCACGAATGTCTCGGGAGGCGTGAAATCGACTCCGAAAGCCCGGGTGGCCGATCCAATATTCCCAGCCTCATCCTTCACCCGAACGCGGAAGGTGTGATGGCCCTCCGACATTCCGTGAAGCGCTACGCACGATAGCGTATCCCAAGGACTCTCCGCCTCATCATCGAGACGGTAGGCGAACAGCAGACTTTCCGGCGGGGAGAGCGCGTCAGAGCCCTGCCAGCAGAAGACCGTGGAGTCTACGGCCAGATGCTCGCCCGCGTCTGGCCCGGTCGTGAATTCGGCCGATGGAGGAGTCACATCGGTGAAGAACGTTAGTGAATCCGGAGTCGGATCGTCATTTCCAGCAACGTCCCTCGCCTTGACGTACACAGTATGATGGCCGTCGGGCACAACACTGAACTGTAAACAGGAATCCTCTGAGGCTTCCGAGAAGCTGCCCCCGTCCAGTTTGAAAGAGTAACGAAGCGAACCAGTCGGTGCGAGATCATCCTCCCCGCCCGCACATACTGTGAAGTAATTCGCCCGCAGAATCTGTCCCTCGGGAGGGCCGGAGGTGAACCAGGTCTCGGGGGGCTGGAAGTCAAATCCAAACGTACTTATTGTCGGCGGCCACTGAGTATTTCCAGCTACATCTCGTGCTCGCACCTCGAAGGTGTGGTCTCCGATCGCCAGGCCGACGAACGTGCTGCAAGTCTGTGGTGCGAAGGGGCTCCATGTCGTATCCGGGGACATTCGGCAGGAGAAGACCAGACTCTCGGGCGACGCGATAGCGTCCTCACCTACCCAGCAGAAGGTGACCGTCGTCGAATTCGCCCATTCGCCATCGGAAGGTCCTTGCACAATCACCGAGGTGGGCGCCGTGAAGTCCGTGGCGAAGTGGCGTGCGATCGCTCCAATGTTCTCCCCGAGATCTCTAGCCGACACCTCAAAGGTGTGCAACCCCTCAGCCAAGTCCTGGTAAGAGGCCGTCGTATCGTGACTCCACTGCTTCTTGCCTCCGTCCAACGCGTAGGAATATCGCAGGCTATCATTAGGAGTCCCGATGTCCGTCGCGTCCCATGCAAAGGAGACCGAGTCGACTGGAAGGTGCGCATTCTCGGGCGGGCTGTATGTGAAGAAGGGCTCGGGTGGAATGTCGTCAACGAAGTCCACGATTGCCGAGCGTGTTAGAGGAGCAGAATTGACGGAGGCCGAGACGATTGACGATCCAGGCAAGGCCGCAGCTTGCAGATTCTGGATGTACGTTCCATCTCCCTCGTCGGAGACTGCCCCGAGAAGCGTCCCGCCGGTCGCGGCTATTGCCACGAACTGCCCAGGGCCTATGCGGTTGCAGTACTGATCGCATGGGATCACAGTCAGGAGTGATATCGAAACTCCGTCACTCAGGATTTCCTCAGGATCGGCCAAAACGAGAGAACTGTCAGGATCAAGTGCCGCAGGCAGGACGGTGATCTCGGCGGTTCCCGACATGAGCTCCTGCAGACTATCGGCAACGCTGATTGACTGCACCCCTGCCGTGACCAGCGAAACCCCGCTCACAATCAGATGCGTGCCGTTGTCCGCCGGCAAGAAGGTGTAGCTCTCCGGAAGAGCGGCCAAGCCATCAGAAGAGGAGAAGAGGACGGTGCCTTCGTACTCGGCATCCACGGATCCGCCAATCGTATATGCCGTCACACGGAGATCGGAGAGCCCCCCGGCCGTGAGCGGATCCAAGAAGTCCGTCAATTCGAAATAGCCCGGACTGCACCCAACTTCCCGGGCTCCGATCAATCCGCAATTGTCTCCAGCAGGATGGTTACCCGCGGCGCAAGGCGAGTCCTCGGCCAGGCCAAAGTCCCCGTTGTCCGGGTCGCAGAGACGAGGATCCTGGCCAAAGTTGCCGTTGACTCCTTCCTGGGCGGCGATACACGCGACCCAATCGCCCCCAGCATTTCCATAAACATCACAGCAGGTGAGCGTGACGCCGCTCGTTCCATCACAAGTGACCCCGTAACCCATAGTGCTGAAGGAGACAATCGTGTTCTCGATGGTGATGTGCGAATTGTCCGTGCTCGAGATTCCCCCGGCATCGGGACATGAATTGCCGTAGAACGTACAGCGGGTGAGCGTAGGATTGGAGTTGTTGTAGCAGAGCAATCCCCCCGCCCAGGCGTCTGCGGAGTTGTTCGCGAAGAGGCAGTCCTCGAATGTGGCGGGAGACCCGTCCCTACAGTAGAATCCACCGGCTTTGTCTTCGGCCGTGTTTCCAGAGATTACGCAGTCGATGAGGATCGGCGAAGAATGGCTGCAATAGACACCGCCACCGTCGTCAGTCGATCCCGTAACCGAATTGTCCGATACGATGCACCGCTTGAACGTCGGTGAAGAGTACGAGAGCAACATGCCTCCGCCATGCGAGCTGCTGACGGAGCCGCCCGTGATGGTGAAACCCTCAACTGTGGTGTTGGTGACGTATGGGAAGTAGAAGACCCTGCCCAGCTGTTGCGCGTTGATGGTTACGCAGTCGGCCTCGCCGGTCTCGCTCCGCAGAGTGATGCCTGACTTCATGGTGATGTCATGTTCATAGTACGCGCCAGCAGCCACCACAATCGTATCGCAGTATGCCGCCGAATCCACGCCCGCCTTGATCGTCGGCGCATCGACGGGAACATGCCAGACCCGAATGGAGCCTGCTTCCCCGAGTGCCCCAACCAGCCCACATCCCGGAGCGTCCAGACACGGTGAACAAGGGCGCAGGTGGAAGTCTCCCGCACCCGCATCGCAGAAGAAGGGATCCGCCCAGAAGTTCCCGTTGACGCCGTACTGACTGGCTATGCATCCAACCCAGTCGCCGCTGACATTCCTGAAGACATCGCAACAAGTCAGTGTTGCGGTGCCGCCTGAGAGACAGTGGATGCCGTACCCGCGCACGTTGAAGGCGAGGATGGAGCTCTCCACTACAACGTGAGCGCTCTCACCCGTCAGAATTCCACCGGCATACCCCCCGGAGTTCCCGTAGAAGGTGCAGTGAGAGACAGTGGAGGTCCCTTGGCTCCAGCACATCAGCCCCCCACCCCAAGCGCCGGCTTCGTTGTTAATGATAATGCACGTTTCCAGGTGACCGGAAGAAGAGTCCCGGAAGTAGATCCCGCCCGCCTTATCTTGAGCATAGTTGTTTGAAATCACGCAGTCGGTGAGAGTCGGAGAGGAATGTGTGCAGAACATCCCCCCACCGTCGTGATCCGTGCCGATGGCCTCGTTGTTCGCTATGACACAACGGACGATGGCAGGTGAAGAGTAGTACAGGTATGCTCCACCACCATGGCTATTGACTGAACCACCGGTGATTGTGAACCCCTCGATGGTTGCAGTGTTGTCTACGCTACTGCAGTACAAGACTCTGCTGGTCCCTTGAGCATCAATGGTCACGCAGTCAGCCTGGCCCGTTTCACTGCGCAAGCATACGCCTGATTTCATCGTGATGTTGAATTCGTAGTAGGTCCCACAGGCGACAAGGACTGTGTCCCCGGCGGAGGCGGCGTCGATGCCCGCTTGTATAGTGCCCTGGTCAGTTGGAACATGGATCGTGGCTGCCTGGGAACAAATGGATGCAAGGGTCAGGAGGCAGAGGGGAGACAGGCCGAGGGCCATGCCGAACGCACGGAGCTTACGCATCGGGCACCTCCTCAAGGGACGATTCATTCTAGTAGAGGTGACTATTCAACCAATTGTGTGACTTCACATGCGAAGAGATTCTATCACAGGAGTTGTTCTTAGGCAAGAACTTTCCATTTTCCACGTACTTGAATGCGAGCTGGCCAAGGAGTGCTGAATCACCACGTGGATGCCCATTCCGCCCAGTGGGGGCAGAATCCCTCTCGATCGAACGTCTGCTCATAGCCCTTGAAGGCAACTGTCCCCGGAAGAGCTTCCGGCAGCTGCTCGTTCGCAATACCTCCAGACGCAGTGACCTTCAGGGGGCAGAACCTAGGAAGACGCTAATGACGGGGACTGGCCGCAGCCGCGATCGGCACTTGACGTCCGAGTCTCCACCACCTCCAGAATGTTTCCAAGATTGCGATGGAGTCCAGGGGGCTCGACAGACGGTGAGGAGCAGCTGCCTCTGCCTCTCTAACACTAAGAGACGTGCGCCACTGACCTGCTAAGGTAGGTGCTGCGGCAGAGCTGGATTGCCGGATCCCTGGATCATACTCTCGATGCGGATGTACATCTTAGAAAGAGCACGAAGCTGCCAGAAGAGACTGCATCTGTCCGACACGCTGTGATGTTACACCTAATGTGTCCCACTCTCACTCAGGCATTGTAACGAATTTCACAAGGGCCTTCCCAAATGGGGCCAGCCGTCCACCCAGAAGCTCGGCACCACCAGCGCCCATCATAGATTTCAGTGCTCCAGCCACGCCCCCGAGAATGCCACGGCTGTCAAGGCTGCTGACGGCTGCGGTGATCATCCCCTCGGAGAGATCGGGGAAGGCACTTCTGATCAGGCTCATGAGCGACGTCGTCATCATCGCCGGTTTGATCGGATTCCGGCCCTTGCCATGTCGCCCTAGAAATGGTACAAGGGAAGGGGGCAGGCCACCCGGAGACGACCACATGGCAGTATTCGACTTCTACGATGTCTCATGTCGGACTTGCGGCGGGAACTTACTTGTCCGCGTCAATGCCGATGACTGGGTGGGCTTCGCCCGCAGAAGCAAGAGCTACACTTGCCCGGCTTGTCTCGCCGTTGCCAGAAATCTGGCGAGCGAAGAAATTTGGACCCGGGTGGTCTCGTGCACTTCCATACTCCAAGAGGTGAATTCCGCTCTCCTCAACTATTTCCGTCAGAAGCCAGAGAAGCTCCGGGACCTTCCTCCACGGAAATTCGAGGAGTTTGTCGCTGAGATTCTTCTTCGCTCAGGTTACGACGTTGAACTCACACCCCCATCTCACGATCATGGTGTTGACATCATCGCCATTGCCAATAAGAACCTCGGCATGAATGAACGTGTGCTTGTTCAGTGCAAGAGGTTCGCGCCCAATCGTCGGATTGGAATCGCAGAGGTCCAGCGGATGCTCGGCGTGCTCACAGACGAAGGCGGAACCAGGGCTCTGATCGCGACGACGTCTTACTTCACACGCGAGGCGAGACGCGTCGAGGAAAGAAACTGCTGGCGGTTGTCCCTCCATGACTACGAAGCCCTAAAGGGCTGGCTCGCTCAATTAGCGGCTCGCTCATGAACCGGTCAACTCCGGAATTTCCTGCAAAAGTGTTTGGGGTGTAGCCTCCGCATGTTGACCTCCTAAGCGGCGAGTTCTGCCAGGTCCGGATCTTCCCACATGCTCTCAGGGTCACTGACCATCTGCCGGAGAAGTACCTCGACGTAGGGTTTCATCCGCACCCCGCGCCAGTCTTCCGACGCATCGGCCGTCCGACTGCTACTACTTGTGCTTGCATTGCAGATGTCACAGAGTCCGCCAGGGAAGCGACCTGGTGGATATACATGCCCTAGGCGGTAGCTGTGTGTCGTCCGTATCCTGGGTAACCGACAGCGCTCCTTCGATCTTACACTCCATGGATGCCAGTCGTAGCCCCGCAGAATACCGCTCTGATTGTTCATTACACTTCCCTGGGACCATTACACTCGTTACACTGGTTCCACGTCTTCCCGATCTATGCCCTCTCATCGGTTCCATTCCCCTTCGGGAGTTAGGAAAAGGGTCCGGAGTTACACTATTTGCCGCCTTCCGCAGCTTCTTCGATGGAGTCCCAGGGATCGCCGTCTGGGGCCGAGAATCCTGCCTTTCGCAGGGAGTCCATAGCCTGTAACCATTCCGAGAAGTGGTTCCAAGTCAGGTTCGAGTGGGAGGCGACACGCCGCGGGGCCCAGGGGAAACCCGGGCCTTGTCGTGTGTCGCCGGAGAGGTGAGAGTGGAAAGTTGAAAGTTGACAAGACGAGAGTCTAGACAGGGGTGATACCATCCTCTCACCTCGGTCAACTATCAACTATCAACTTTCGTGGGTGTCGCTTTGGTCAGCCGGAAGCCAACCAGGGCGAAGCCCGCACCATCGACTCTCAACTCTCAACTGTCAACTATCAGGTTCAAACGGGGGAGAAAGGACAGACCGCAATGCCCTTCCTCGTGGAAAAGCTAGAGGTGTACCAGAAAGCCCTCAACTTCGCCGACCGCATCACGTCCCTTACAGAGTCATTTCCTCGCGGCAAGTATTACCTCGTTGATCAGCTCAACCGAGCAGCCCTGTCGATAGCGGCCAACATAGCGGAGGGAAACGGGCGGCGAATGCCGAAGGACCGAAGGAATTTCTTCGTGATCGCCAGGGGTTCCGTGCTCGAGTGTCTGCCCTTGCTCGAGATCGCAAGACGACGCACACTCATCGGGCCAAAAACTCATTCAGAATTACTCGCGGATCTTGAGACAATATCCAAGATGCTCTCTGGCCTCATCCACAAGGACAGCAGCAGAACCTGAGAGGCTCCCGAGGCCGCTTGAAGATTAACGGCGAAGCCCACACCGTCAACTTTCAACTATCAACTCTCAACTCTCTGACCAGGGATGCTCTCCGGGCTGATTCACAAATGATGAACTAGCGCAAAGCCCTCGCCATCAACTCTCAACTATCGACTATCAACTCTCTGGACGGGTCTCGGGTCTGATCCGGCGGGAGAATGAGAAGAAGTGAGGCGCCCTATGCCGATGCAGGGCCTTGAGAGGTGCAGGTCGTCCTCCGCACAGCCGAATGTGACATTCTGTAGAGAAATGGGTGGCTGACCCCAACTCCTCGCCCTCACGTTTTCCCCATTTACGATTTCCGATTTACGTGTTCCGAGTTTCCCTGGGAATCTCGCCCGCCCACGTTCGTAAATCGATAATCGTAAATCGTGAATCGTTCTCGGAAAAGGGCATCATAAGAATCTCTTGGAGCGAGTGCCCGGGGGAACCCGGGCTTTCTCGCGTGCCGCCGGAGAGGTGAGAGGAGAAAGGTGAAAGGTGGCAAGACGAGAGTCAGGACAAGAGAAGGGACCGTCCTCTCACCTCGGTCAACTCTCAACTATCAACTTTCGTGGGTGTCGGCTCTGGTCAGCCGAAAGTCAACCGGGGCGAAGCCCCCACCATCAACTATCAACTATCCACTTTCAACTCTCTCTTCGGGAGTCGGCACCTGAGGAACCCCCTGGCGGCAGCTACAGCCGCTCTAGATGCCAACTCGCGGAGGTGAACTCAATTCCCTACCAACTGGCCACAAGTCTTGATGCAACAACGCATTAGACCCAAAACTGTGTCATTGCAAGACCTGACCCCATGAACACACCCTTGCGGAGACCATCATCGGCCTGTACAAAACCGAAGTGATCCACAGGCAGGG
>CAZDDA010000020.1:0-15842 GCA_964504085.1 uncultured Thermotogae bacterium
ATGAAGGATCGCACGTTGCTGATGATCCCTGGCCCAATCGAGTTTGAGCCCGCTGTGCTTGAGGCGTTGGGTGCACCGACAACGAGCCACGTAGCACCTGAGTTCATCGAGGCTTTCGGCCAGGCACTCGAACGCATGCGCGAGGTGTGGCTGTCCCCGTCGGGCCAGCCATTCGTCATCGCCGGATCGGGCACCCTGGCCATGGATCTTGCCGGCGCTAACCTGATCGAGCCGGGGGACAAGGCGCTGGTGCTCAGCACGGGTGTGTTCGGGGATCGTTTCGGGGACCTCCTGTCGCGCTACGGAGCGCAGGTTACGGTGCTGCGCGCTCCGTTGGGCGGTACGATTCCCCTCAAGAAGGTCGAGGTTGCCTTGCAGGGCGATTCCTTCAAGCTGATGACTTTCACCCACGTGGACACTTCAACCGGCGTCCGCGTTGATCCTCAGCCGTTGGGCGCGCTCGGGCGTAAGTACAACGTGTTGACCGTCCTCGATGGGGTCTGTTCGGTCGCCGGCGAAGAGCTCCGCCAGGAGGAATGGGGCATTGACGTGGCGTTGACAGCTTCGCAGAAGGCGATCGGCGTACCGCCGGGGCTGGCACTGCTTGTCGCAGGTCCCCGAGCGATGGTGGCCTGGCGCGGCCGCAAGACAGCTGTTGGCAATTACTACGCCGATTGGAGTAAGTGGCTTCCGATCATGGAAGCCTACGAAGCGCGAAATCCTAGCTACTTCGGCACACCGGCGGTCAACCTGGTCTGCGCATTGAACGTTAGTCTAGGACAGATCCTCAATGAAGGGATGGAGGCTCGCTTCGCCCGCCACGGCACGCTTGGCCAAGCGTGTCAGGCAGCCATCCGCGCGCTTGGGTTGTCTCAGGTGCCGGCAAGCCCGGATTGTGCCGCTTCCACCCTGACCGCACCGTACTATCCGGAAAACGTTACAGGTCAAGACCTCCTGCCCAAGGTGAGGGCCGCTGGTGCGATCCTAGCCGGAGGTCTACATCCAGATATCAAGGCGCGCTACTTCCGCATTGGACACATGGGTGCAACAAAGCCGGGCGATGTGCTAGCGACAATCGGTGCCATCGAAGCGGGATTGCTCGGCTGTGGGGTCGAGTTTGAACCGGGTGCGGCAGTGGCTGCGGCCCAGCGTGTGCTGCTGCGCTAAACCGGCTACCCAAAGCGTGCGGGATGGGAGGATGAGCTTTTCCAGTCTCACCAACCTCCAGAATGAGATGCGTCGTTGCCGTCGCTGCTTGGAGAAAGGCTATCCAATTACGCCAGGTGCGATCTTCTCTGGACCGGCCTCCGCAGCGGTGATGGTGGTCGGACAGGCCCCTGGCGTGCAGGAGCGGGGAAACGGCCGTCCGTTCAGCGGACCGGCAGGCAAGCGCCTATTTCAATGGTTTGGTGAGGCAGGCTGGAAGGAAGACGAGTTTCGCACTACACACTACATCACCGCAATGACGAAGTGCTATCCCGGCAAACCACTAAGACCCGCGACTGCTTCAAAACCGCAGTCTCACGGTGATCGCGTGCCGTCAGCTGCAGAGCGAAATCTGTGCGCGCCATTTCTGAAACGGGAAATCAAGATCGTCCGACCTGAGCTGATCATTCCCATTGGCCGTGTGGCGATCCATCGCTTCCTTGGCGAGGGCAAGCTTGCAAACCTCATTGGAAATGCCTTTGAGCGTGACGGCCGGTTGGTTCTTCCCTTTCCGCATCCTTCTGGAGCAAACGTCTGGCTGAACCGCCCTGAGAACAAAAGGTTGCTCAAGGCTGCCCTGGGCCACCTAGGGCGGATCAAAAAGAAAATGCAGCTTTAGACGGATGATCTTTCCCGAAGTGCGCCAGCCCCGTCTTGGCTACTGTTGATTCCTGCTTATTGGGTCCCAAGCACAAGTTTTTTACTCAATCAAGGGTCTACGCTGTGCACACCGCAGCAGTTCGTTGTTTCTATCGGAGACGCGGTCGAATATTGGCTCGGCGCAGGCGGTTTGCGTTGGTCACCACGTTGATCGAAGAGAAGGCCATTGCCGCTTCGGCAATCAGTGGATGCAGCAACCCCAGTATGGCGATTGGAATTGCCACCACGTTGTAGAAGAACGCCCAAAACAGGTTCTGACGGATCTTCCGGAACGTGGCCCGGGAAAGTCTCACCGCCTTTACCGCGGAAGAGAGGTCACCGGCGGTCAGGGTGATATCCGCGGCCTCAATGGCAACATCGGTCCCCGTGCCAATTGCAATGCCGACATTTGCGGCCTTCAGGGCCGGAGCGTCGTTGATCCCGTCACCGACCATTGCAACAACCTCCCCTTCTTTCTGCAGGCGCTCAACAGCGGCCACCTTGTCACCGGGGAGGAGCTCAGCCATGATATGATCAATACCAACAGAGCCTGCTATTGCCTGGGCCGTCTCTTTATTATCCCCGGTGAGCATAACTGGCTTGAGTCCCAGTTTGTTCAGTTCCGCAACAGTCGTCACAGCGTCTGGCTTGATTCTATCGGCAACTGCGATGATCCCAAGCAAGCTCTCGCCCTCCATCCCAACGAGAACAACTGTCTTGGCCTGGCTTTGAAGTCGAGACAGGTGTTCTTCAGCCTTGGCATACACTGATTGATTCTCAACGGCAAACTCACGGGTACCGATGAGGATATCCTTACCGTTCACCTGTCCTTGCACGCCCTTGCCGGGGACGGCGACAAACCCCACAACCGAGAGAAGATCGAGTTTGCGTAAACGAGCTTCATTGACAATAGCTTTCCCGATCGGGTGCTCTGAGCCCACTTCGACGCTCGCTGCCAAGCGAAGCAGCTCTTCCTCTGAAACGCCTCGCTCGACAATAAGGTCGGTAACTCCTGGGACACCTTCAGTGATTGTCCCCGTCTTGTCAAAAACAACGGTTGTCACGTGATTCATCGTCTGGATCGCTTCCCCAGAGCGGATGAGAACGCCATTCTGAGCGCCCAACCCAGTTCCTACCATCAGTGCTGTCGGGGTAGCAAGTCCGAGAGCGCACGGGCAGGCAATAACGAGAACCGCGATTGCAGCAAACAGAGAAAGCGAAAGCGGCGATAACGCTGGATTGACCCAAGGCAAGATCCGACTTACGGCAAGGCTGAGGGATCCCAGTTCATTGGGAAAAGCCAGCCAAAGGACCAGGGTGACAAGAGCAATCACAAGAATAACTGGAACAAAAATGGCGGTCACCCGATCCGCAAACGCTTGAATGGGGACCTTGGACCCCTGTGCCTCCTCGACCATACGAATCACCTGGGCAAGGAATGTCTCCTCGCCCACTCCGGTAGCACGAACACGGAGGAGGCCTTCACCATTGATGGTCGCTCCCACAACCGTTTCGTCCGGACCACGTTTCACCGGCATCGACTCTCCGGTAACGAGCGACTCGTCGACATGGCTGTTGCCGGCTTCTATCACTCCATCAGTGGGAATCTTCTCACCGGGGCGGACAATCATCAGGTCGCCCACGGAAACGGTATCGATCGGGATTTCCACCTCAGTCCCGTCCCGCTTCACGCACGCCGTCTTTGCCCCGAGGGTGAGGAGCCGCTTGATCGCTTGGGAAGCCCGCCCCTTGGCAAGAATCTCGATGTAGCGCCCGGTGAGGTGAATCGCCATGATCATCGCAGAGACCCCGGCATAATTAAGCAGCCTCGGAGCGGCACCGAGCACTCCCGCAACTGCGACAAAGCCGGTGGCAAAAGAGGCGCTCGTTCCCAATGCGATAAGCGTGTCCATGGTCGGAGACCGTTGGAACAGGGCTCTTGCCCCTGCGCAAATGGTTGGCCAACCGGCGCTGAGCAGCACAGGAGCAGCAAGGATAACCATGCCCACGTGGAAGACAAGGGGGGTTGGCCACATGATCCCAAAGGCCATCTCGGGGATCATCCAAACGAGGATTGGTGCGACAAGGGCCCATGCGAGGGTCATCCGCTGCCTTGCTTCCTTCAAATGACGAAGGTCACGGGCAATCGCATCCTCCTTGGCACTATCAGAGGCATCCATCTTTCCAACGCGATATCCTGCCGCTTGGACAGCGTCCTCAATCGTACCTGGGGACACCTCCGAGGAAAAGCTGACGGTTGCTTGCTCCGTTGACAGGTTCACGGAGACTCTCTCAACTCCAGGGATGCTCGCCACTGCCTTCTCAACCGTGTGAACACAGCTGGCACACGTCATTCCTTCAATCGGAAGGACCAAGCGCCTGGCTGATTCGCTTGGGACAACTGGTATCGCCTCGTATCCGGCAGCCTCAATGGCCGCCTGCAGCTTCTCTGTAGAAACATCCTGAGAATGCGTTACGGCAGCCTGTTCGGTTAGCAAGTTCACCGACGCCGATGTAACCCCGGGAACATTGAGGAGGGCCTTCTTCACTGCCTGCGCACAACCAGCGCAGTGCATCCCCTCAATCCTCAGTCTCTGCTCAACGTCCTTACTTCCGTTATCCATGGCCAACTTCTTCTAGAAGTGCTTCAGATACTTGAGCGTCTCCAGCAATTCTTCTACCTTTGCCTCTCCCTTGCCTTCCGCGATGGCCTCTTTCACGCAGTGTTTCATATGCGCGTCGGAAAGTGCGTACGCCACCTTGGAAAGCGAGGCCTGCACGGCCGAGATCTGTTTGAGAATGTCGATGCAATACTGCTCCTGCCCGACCATCCGTTCTACAGCTGCAAGGTGTCCGGACGCGGTGCGCAAACGCTGTGTAACACTTGCCTTCAGGGTTGCATCCTTAGCCAAACTTCCCATCTGCAACATAATCTTAACCTTCCAATCTGGCAGCCCCACCCCCGGGGGGAGGGGCCTCTACATTACGATGACCAGTCACCGTTGTCAAGGAAGGTTCTTCCAGAGGACTGCATCTGGATTCTGTCCGAAGGAGACAGTACGGCCTGCTGAAGAGAGATCAGGCACGGGTTGATTCCTGCCACGCTCTGCTATCTGCCAGATTCTCTGTTAGGAATAATACTAAATTGCAGCCCGCGACAATCTCTGGCCTACTACGGGCATGCGATACAGTCCGTTTTATCTTTCATAGCGTCAAGGAGGAACTTCATGTCATCCAGCGTCCACTGCTGTTTCTCGAATTGCCAGGCTTCCTCCTCCATCATCTCTTTGGCCTGCAGATAGACGAGACCTACTTCGTCATCGATATCCTGGACCAGCTCTTCGAGGGTGCTTATCCTTTGTTCAATGAGATCCAGGCGACTCTCGCCGTCTTCTGTGAGCAACAGGTCACGGATGCTCTCCAGTGTAGCAGGTTGTCGAATCGTGGCCTGGCTCGCCGAAAGCGTTATCAAAAGGATCGCTCCGACCAGTAGGACCGGAATACCAATCATCCACCAACTTCTCGTTACGCGTTTCATTCCTCACCTCCTAACTCGATTCTTCCTTTTCTGGCACTTTATCCAGACATGCTTAATCAGTATATTATAACACCTTTGCATCACCGACTCAATGAACATCAAGAAAAGGCGTCAAAATGCGTAGGAGTAAGTAGCGCTGATCTGCTCAAAACTCTGTCTGCTGAGGGTGAAACTCACTGTGAGGTCTCCAACGTCGATCCCGTCGCAGCACACCAGGTCCCACCGCATCGTTGCTCTGACAGATGGAATATCAAACACGATATTCGTCCCATCAAACGAAGCGATCTGGAACGTCGGAGAAGCTGACACAGAGAACCCATTGCTTCGGTATGACCACGAGAACGCTTGAGAGAGCAGCGTGGTTTCATCAATCGACGTGGTGGAGGACAGAGTCCCCCCGAAAAACGGACCGCTGACCGACCAAACCCCACGACTAAACGTCTGCACAGACTCAAACGAGAAGGAGCCCGAAACACTCAACTCCCCTATCTTCCCTCTCAAGCTGGCGGAGAAGCCCAGCAGGTCAAACCAGGAACCCGCAGGACCATTGAAACCGTCCAATCGGATGTTGAGACCAAAAGTGCTGAAGTGAACATAAGGGATTGGTACGGACCAACTGATGTTTTCTGAGTCAAGTCCAGCCTGATCGAACAAGAAATCGAGGTTGGCTGTCCCTCCGCAGAATGTTAGGTTTCCCCACGAAATCCGCATCCCTTCGTAAGACATCCCTTGCCGCACACCCCCGAAAGGCGTGGCACCAATCCCGAGAGTCGCGCTTAGATAAGCACAATCCATAACTCTACCGGAAAACCGAACCGTGCTTCCGCAATCATAGGCAGGTGTTTGAGCACTCCCGATATTCGCACTCAACGCTGACACCGTAAACGAAACCCCTTCCCAAGCCCCCGACAGAACCAGGTTCGCCCGAGTAAATGGGGCAGTCTGAGTGGGAGAAAAGGACATGCCCCCTTGTAGGGCGTAGTTCCCAAGGGGCACAGTCAAACGAAAATCTTGTGAAGCGAAGTTTGTGAGTGAGAATACACTCCGGCCACTGAGACTGAAGCTGCCCACCCTATACGTAGCAGCCATTGTGTCCGAGAAGCTCAGCGTAGAGAAGTCAAGATTCGAAATAGACACTGTCACAGCAGTCGAACCTGACAATGTCCCTTGAGCGAAAGCCTCAACTGACCAGAACGTTCCCGCCGCATACACTAGAACTATCCCCAAGACAACTGCTGTAGTTGCCCAAACCAAAAGACATGCAGTGCTACTACGTCTCATATCGCCCTAGGCTACCCCGCTTCTCCGACGAGCTGAATATTGCTAGGGGCCATCTAATAAAGAAGGATTTCCTGACATTATCTCCCACAGATCACTTCTCTATGTGGCACAGTTCTCCTCATGCCTCGTCCAACACGGATCGGTCTGTCTCCGGGATGGGTGTCGGATTGAGACCTTCTGAAGAGGAACGCGGCAAGAGCGCTAAGATCTCCTGTCACTTCTTCGCCAAACCGAGCAGCCGCGGCTCCAGCATCCGCATCTATGAGGTGTCCATGGCGTCTACCCTCTCACCGGAAGCCTTATCCCATCAGTCCAGGGAAAAACGAGGTGGATCTAGCGACACGAGCAAGCCAGATGCGAGTAGTTTTCGACTATGAAAGGATCCTCAGCCAAGATCTCAGACCGAGAAAGACCTTCTTCATGAACAGGAGTCTCTTCGCCCACAGTTGTCTCTGTTGACCAAGAGAATCAGGTAGCGCCTACTCACTCAACGATCGGCCGAGAGTTCACATTACGTGGAGTTCCGATGACAGGATTTCCAAACGCATCAAGTCCTCGTACGAAGAGACCGTTTTTCGTATGCCAGTTTCGGTCAACATCAGGACCATCGGGGTCAGTACGCTCCATCGTGGGAAGCACTATCCGATCCCCAGCTGCCCATCCATCGCGTTCCGGATGATCCGCGTTGGCTGCATCAGCAATAAAGCCATACGGGTCGACCAGTTCGAGCACCGCGCCAGCATTAGGAAGCTCGAGGAGAAGTCCGAGAGGAAGCCAACCGGCATAGATAAAAGCAGCCGGGATGTCCTTAACGACATCGTCGATGCTTCGCTCGAGGAGGAAGTAGCCACGCGTCCCCTCCTTGACCGCCTCTGACTCCACGATCCCCTCAAGGCGAATGGCTCTCCACAGTTCGTCCTCGCGGGTTTCAGGCTGCTTCCTACGCCAGCGAAGGGTCCAATCCTCCAAGTCCACCCGTTCATCACTGAGATTGCGTAGCTCGATCCATTCGTGCGCTGGATCAGCGGCGGTTCCTGCCCAAGCCACCTCAGAGATGATGATGGGGGCTCCGCACTCTCCAGCGACGCCAGCTCCCCCTGCAGCAAACACAACAAGGAGTTGGATCATACAGCGATCATACGCACCAAACGAGTCACAGACCTCAAACACACTCCAATCCGGGCCAGTGTAGGCCGGTTCCGAGACGTAGCTGATCATGCCCGTTTCTGCATCGATCTCAGGAACCGACCCGTACCTAGGCTGTTTGACAATTCGATAGGTCAGAACGTCACCGTCCGTGTCGACACCAACAAGCTCTATTTCTTCTGGTACCCCAGAGCTCACGGTTCGATTTAAACAGATGGCATCCGGTGGATCATTGACTTCAACTACCTCAACGTTGACCCAGGCTATGCTGCAGCCGCCGGAGGCATCGCACACTTGCAGGATAAAGCTGTCGGCTCCGGCGAATCCGGGCTCAGGGACATACGTGAGTTTGCCGACAAGAACGTCCAGCTCAGAGACGGTTCCGTACACCGGTGGAATCGGCACCATGAAGACAAGGAACTCACCCTCCGGATCCTCGGCTTCCACAAGGAGTTCGATGGGGGTGTCTTCGAAGGTCACAACATCCAGATCCGAGACGATAGGCACATCGTTGGCTGCCTCTACAAATACCTCGACGGTTGCAGTATCGCACATTCCGTCAGTATCGCAGACTTGATACACAAAGGTGTCTTCCCCAGCGACGTTTGCGTAAGGAAGATAGGTCGCATCGCCTGTCTCTGGATCGACCAACACCGTCCCGTTTGTCGGGAGCACGGTAACGGTGGTTGAGTCGAGGTCGCCGTCTACATCGTAGTCATTAGCAACCACATTGATCACCACCGGAGTATCCTCCAGAGTGACGACCGTGTCGGGGTTCGCCACCGGTGGATCGTCCACCGGCTCAACGATGATTGTCACCAGTGCCGTGTCACAGGCACCGTCACTATCACAGACCTGGTAGCTGAAGGTGTCAGCGCCATCGAAGTTGGAATCCGGCGTGTAGGTGACCACACCCGTCAGCGGATCGACAGCGGTCAAACCATGCAACGGTGGCAAAATGACCGTGACAGCCGTCGCGTCGAGATTCCTGTCCACATCAAAATCGTTGCCCACTACATCGATCGCCACTGGCGCATCCTCAGTAGTGGTGGCAGTGTCGTCTTTGGCCACCGGTGGATCATTAATGAAAATGCTGCCAGGAGGCATCCAACACTTGGCACCACGTTCCTGACTCTCCGGAGGAACACCACAACCGCCGGTGTTCTGCGACCAGGAGACGATGACGTTGCGGAACTCAATGTTCTCCGAACAGGAAATCACGCTAGATATCAGCAGAACCGTTGTTGTTCCAGGTGCAACTACATCCAGGACACAACCGTCGAAGTGTTGTACAAAGGCTCCATCCACGTAAAGATCGGCAATGAAGTAGACACCATAGCGAGAGGAGTTGGCCCGATTGAAGAACGTGACGTGAATACTAGTGGAAACGAGCTAACCGGAATAGCACGTGCTATCAGCTACCTCGGCGTAGGCATCAGTTATGGTGACGTCGTTCGCCGGACAGCGAAAATTGCAGTCTGGATCGACCTGCTGCGCTTGAGCTAAGCCGGATGGCCAAATCAAGAAACCAGCCAAGAAGGATGCGAGTAAGACAAGAAACCCGGAACACCAGCAAGTTCGCAGCTGTATTACGTTCACCTCCACAAACCGCAGCAGTCGCCATGAGTCCACAGGCATTGGCACATGCTTCTTGCGGTCGAAGATTGAGATAAACCAAAGGCGAGTAAGTATCTCTATGGGTACTCACTGCGCGTGGAGTACCGCGGCTCAAGCAAGAACTTGTAAGGATTGCCCAGGGTAGCATTCCTCTCAATGAACGCTACTCGAGAATCACTCTATAATGGATTGGCTTTTTTGTCTACGCAAAGCTTCTCCACCCACAAACCGCTTGAGGTCAAGGAACCTCGATGAGCACAATTTGCCCCACGTTCTTCACCCAGAAGCTGCCCGCGGAAGGCACGCCGTACTCCTCATTTCCGACATTGCCGTCCTCCGGAAGGACGGCGATGCGGAAGCCCATCTCCCACGAGGGAACCTCCACACCATTGTACGCGTAGGCGAGGATCATCGGATAACCTGGATCTTCCACGCGGCGCCGTTCAACTTCGATCGTGTAGCCGTCGGTGGCGACGACGCGGATGAGCTCGTACTCTGCGCCTGTGCCAAAGAGGTCGGTGAGCCGAACTCCGGTGTAGACTCCCTCATCGCGCCAGTTGCCGAACTGGTTCTGATAGGTCCCCGTACACGTTAGACTGGGCAGCCGCTTCATCTGAGACAAGGTGATCATCCGTCGGCGTCCGTCGGGTCGAGCAATCTCGATCGCCGGCTGATGCGAGAGCAGTGCAACCCGTACGATCACAGGTATCACTATCGCAATCACCAGCAACAGAAATGCAACGAGATACAGCCGCTGGAAGCCTCTCACTACAGCCACGCCTGTCTCCTGGCAACAACAGCCCCTCCCACCAGAACGGCAAACAGCGCGGCAGCTGCCCAGTCCGCGCCGCCCCACCGCTCTCTTCTCGTCGCGGTTCGCCTCGGATGGAGGCCGAAGCAGCGTCCCTTCATTGACATGGCGATACTGTCCACGCGCATTAGCCCCGAAACCAGTACTGGAACGAAGGTATATCGGACTGCGCGCTGCAAACCCGCGAGGTTCCTCACCGAGGTCCGTATCCCCCGCACACGTTGCGCCTCGCGCACGGTGTGCAGTTCACGCCGAAAGAAGGGGACAAAGCGTAGCGCGAGGATAAAGATGAAGCCGTAGCGGTAGGGAATGCCGAGCCGGATTAGAGTGTGTGCGAGTCGATCCGGATCGGTGACGAGAACGAACAGGAAGCTTGAAGTAAGAATGACCAAGAAGCGCAGGGCCATCTGCGCACCGGCAAGTAGCCCCTGATCGGTGATCGAAACACCTACGGAGAAAAGCGCAGTCCCCTCCCTGTTCGACAGAGCCTGAGCGATGAGCAAGACAAGGGCAAAGATCGCCACGAAACGAATGTTTCGCAGAAACATACCCAGCCGCTCTCCAGAGAGAGTGGCAAGACCCAACACCAGCACCAACGCGCCAATCTTGACTAACACCCCAGGGCAGGCCAGAACCGCCACGAGAAACCCCGAGAGCACAAGAACGTTCCCCACTGGACTTACCCGGTGAAGGCCCCTTGTCCCCACTCGGTATGCCAGGCGGGTAATCATGCGTCCTCGCCTTCCCAATACCCGGGCGTAAACGCCGTCTGCCCTCGAAGCGCCAGTTCGGAGAACACAACCTCCGGATCCCCGACGATTACGTCCTCACCGAGGTACAGCACGCGATCGCACAGGGAGGCCACCAATGGGACGTCGTGCGACACGAGGACGGTCGCTGCGCCCCGCTCGCGAGCGGCGAGGATCTGAGCGATGATCCAGGCCGCATTGTGTCGATCCTGACCGATGAACGGTTCGTCGAGCAACAGAAGGTCCGGGGCGCGCCGCAACGTCGTAGCGATGGTGAGCCGGCGCTGTTCCCCAAGGCTCAACGAGAAGGGTGCAATCTTCGCGAGACCAGTGAGCCTCGCCTCACCCAACGCGCGCGTAAGCGCATCCGGCGCCATCGGGCCGTCGATCACAAACTCTTGTTGCACGGTCCGCTCGAAGATCTGCTGATGCGGATGCTGAAAGACCATTCCAATAGTCGCCGCCTCGGGCCGCACGATACACCCTCCGTTGGGTCTTTCCAACCCAGCAATCAGCCGCAGCAACGTGGTCTTTCCACCACCGTTCGGTCCGATGACACCAAGAATCTCTCCCGGGCAAAGCTCAACCGATAATCGTTCAAACAACGGAGAGGACTCGTACCCAAAAGAGACTTCTTCCAGACGGAGGCCCATCCCGGCAAGCGGGGACGCCAACGGTGGACGATGCTCCCAGTGAGCACGAAGCCCCAATGCAACGAGATCCTCGTGCCGACGCGTTGGCCGCCGCAGGACGATTCTCCCGCGATCCATCACCAGCAGCCGTGGCTCCAGAGGAAGTAGCGGCCCAAGACGATGCTCTACCACGATCAGTGTCCGACCTTCTCTCTTACGGAGTGCATCGAGCAGGTCGAAGACCGCCTTCGCGCCCTCCGGATCGAGATTGGCCGTCGGCTCATCGAGAAGGATAACCTCCGGTTGCATCGCCAGAATAGCGGCCACTGCCAACCGTTGCTTCTCCCCTCCCGAGAGAGTGATCGTGGTACGCTCAATGAGGTGTGCGATGCCAACGGCATCAAGTGCCGCTTCTACCCGCCGTCTAACTTCTTCAGGTGCGAGGCACAGGTTCTCCGGCCCGAACGCTACCTCCTGCCAAACATTCAAGGTGCAGATCTGCGCGTCTGGATCCTGCTGCACCAAGCCAATCCGGGTCGCCAGTTGCGCCGGATCGGTCTCCCATACCGACCGGTCATCGATGCGGATCGCCCCGGACACGCAAGCGGGAAGCATCTCCGGGATAAAACCAGCCAGAGCGCGGCAGAGGGTGGATTTGCCACAGCCGGACGGTCCCGTGATCGCCACCACCTCACCACGCTCGATCCGTTCGGACAAATCAACGAGCGCCGGTTGTTCCCGGTCCGGGAAGGCCACGGTGAGGTTCTCGATCTCGATCAGTGGCTGCCTACTGGATGACAAGACTCGTCACCCGCTTGACCCAATGGGCTCCATCATACGCTGCCGCAATCAGCCACAGCCGCCCGTCATCGAGAGATAAAATCAGTGCTTCGTCGTCGATCACCGAAGCGAGCTCAAAACGGGCCTCGTATCCGTCTTCCGCGATCACGCGCAAGGCTGTAGCATCATCCTCCGGTTGAGCGCGGTCGAGAATCTCTCGCAACGGAATCCCTGTGTACTCGCGCGGGGGAACGTAGCTCACGCTGCCACGAAGCTCAGCCGTGATCGTAATCACCCGGTCACTCCACTCCTCATAACGTAAGGTGAACGGCGCCAACACCGCTCCTTGGACTCTGGCGGCATCCGGGGCCGCAAACGGGTCGTAGACTACGATATAGTAGTAGGCCCCACCAGCAAGAATACCGATCACGACCGCCAGGGTCACCAGGTGTTTCCGCCAGGCAACGTGGCGCTTCGCCGCCAGCGTCGGCGTATTGACCACGAGTCGCGACGCAACCAGAAGCCGACGCAGGTCCCATGCCAAGTACCCACCGAAAAACGCCCCCGAGACCAGCGACAGGCCGGCCATCACGAGAATGAACGCGAGTGACACCCCGGAAAAATAGATCGCTTGAAAGAGAAATACGTTCGAAGCCGAAGCAACGGCACCGGTGAGCATCATCACTGTCAGGGACGGCCGGCGTGAGATCCCCATCCCGACATCCACAAGGAGACCTTCCACCAGGGAGATTACGACGATCACCACACCGTGGGTACCCCCGGCGAGAAACTCCACCATTCCCTTGGTCAGGCCGGTCAGTGTCCCTGACCCGAAGCGTCCGGTCAGGCTTCGGGCCAACAGCGGCCACACGATATGTAGACCGGCGATCAGCTGGCCGGCACCGAACGGAACGCCGAACAACCGGTTGATCAGGTTGCCAATGTAGCCAATGTAGGCGGAGAGCACTCCACCAACCGCGGCGAGTAGCGCCACCAGGACGATCTCCCGTACATCGAGGAGGAGCTTTCTGTTCTCTGCCCTCTCGGTCATTCCGGACTACAGGTCGATGCCAATCTCCGCGAGGAACTTCACCGGTTTTGGCCTCTTCCCTTCGGGAAATACGACCGAGTCGTCGACGGTGAACCGCATGTATCCATCGGCCGTTGGATCAAGGAAGACGCCGTCCTTCTTAAACGCTACGATGAAGCTGTCGTCGCGCGCGATGAGCTTTGAGGTCACGGTCTGCGCGTAGCCGTCGGACGCCGTCAGAGTGATGGTGTAGTCCTGCGCTGCAAGATCGTCGTTGAAATCCTCGTCGTTGTAGTGGATCCCCAGCTCCGCATCCGGGTAAATCCCGTCATCTACGTAGGCGATCAAACGCCATAGAGGAAGCCCGGTGTAGGTGTGCGCCTCTCCTTTGCTTGTTGAGGTGACCGTAGCAGTATGGCAGGGACAACCGATTCCTGCTTCCAGCTCGCCGCGAGTGAACAGCCGTTCGACCGCTCCTTTGAGGAGCAAGGTATACTCCTCGTAGACGCCAAGGATCTCGATCCGTTCGACCATCCGTGCGGAAAGAGAACTGGTGAAGTGCGGATTGCCTTCACCGACTTGAACGATACGGAGGTATCCGGGATCGAGTGGCATGCATTCACCGTTCTCCTTGAATGCAAGGATCCAGATCCCTTCGTGACGGTCCACGAGCATCTCCACCGGGTAGTTCATCGAATAGCCGTCCGATGCAGTAACGCGAACGGTGGCATCATCGGGGAGATTACCGATCAACGTCGTCAACGGTACCCCGGTGTAAGTGGCCGTGTAGTCAACACCGGCAGAATTGGTGAACGTCCCCTGTGCAGTGATGACTTCAAGCTGTTCAAGATCAGCAAGCGTATACTCCGCGAGCACACCGCTTTTCTCCACGGAGAGCAGAATCCCTTCCGGCGGTGGCGAGATCTCTTCTGCCGCCGATTCCGCAGCGAGTTCGGGTAGCGCACCGCCGGCGTAGTTGACAATGAGGTAGGCGACGTTCTTCACCATGAATCCGGTCGTTGACGGATGCCCGGCGTAGTAGTGGGAAAGATCAGGTCCAAAGGCCGTTAACATGTCATCGTTGCTGAGCCGCCCATCCTCGGGAAGAAAGACGAGCATCGGAGCATCCTCCCACTCCCCCGGGGCATCGCCACGACGAGACAGAGCAAGGATCGGCGTACCAGCCAGTGTTGTTCCATGGACAACCGCTGCAGGCAGAATCTTGTGCCACCCATCGACGGCGATGACGGCCAACGTCTCATCGTCCTCCAATCCTCCGATCTCCTGCAGCACAGCTTCCAGCGGCACCCCGCTGTACGTCTGCTCCGGCTTCCAATTCTCCTCACCCTCCTTCATAACGGGACCCTGATAGATCACGGTCCCCTCTTCCCGGTGGCTGAACTCCGCAAGGGGGATCACTTCGACGCGATCACCATCTTGTACCAGCACCGACCACGGCGCTCCAGCTACCGCGGTCAGCCCCACTGAGATTGCTACTATGAGTCCAGCCAGCCCAGTCAATCGATATCTGTTCAACATTCTTCCTCCTTTTGGGGTGTCGTCCGAATGGCTGTCGCTTGCACGGAGGCAAACACCACCTCCCCGTCCTTCAAATTCATGCACTCGATTCTCCTTCCGGTGTGGAGTGTGTTGAGCTCAAAACCGTTTGCTGCAAGGATCAGATTGGTGACCTGGCCCAATCGACGGATCTTCTTCACTCGCACGGGGAATACGCTGTCGGCGGAGTAAGACTCCGGTTCGGGCTGGTCGCAATGGATCACGACTGCCTCCGGCGGGATGGAAATGATCAGAGCGGTCTCTGTGGCAAACGAGAAGACCGCCAATCTCTCACCGCCAAGGCTGACCCAGCACAACGCGCCGTCACGGTCTTGCACGGTCGCGGGAAACGTGTTCTTGGCCAGAAGAGGGGAGCGGTACGGATTGTAGGCCTGAATGCTTGGCGCTGTCTCAGTATGCTGAAGCCTTTCCGCCCACAGCAGATGCTCCATCACCTCTCGGGATGTACCGGCTGCGACGAGCAGGTCGACCATGTCCAAGTCGAGAAGTTCCGCCAGTATGTGGACCTCACCGAGCCCCGGGGCGGGGCGGCTTCCGTGTTCGATTCGGGATAGTCGCGTGTAGTCCATTTTCGCTTGAGAAGCAAGTTCTCGAAGGCTTAGGCCGGCCCTGAGTCTGGCTTGGTGAATCATCTCTCCAAAGTGTACTTTCCTCACGCCAGCGAGTGTATCCTCTGTGTTGACGTTTGTCAACGCGCCGGAGATATCCGCCAAGATGAGTTAGAATCCGCCTCATGGCCGATCGAGGACAAGGCAGCGAAAAGCTGACATCGGGTCCGATCGCCCGATCACTATTGGCACTGGGCTGGCCCGTGATGCTGTCAAACCTGTTTCAC
>CAZDDA010000021.1:0-15175 GCA_964504085.1 uncultured Thermotogae bacterium
GGCAGGAATCAAAAGACCTGTCCAAAGTGACCGTGAGAGGGCTTCTGTCCCTCTCTGAGGGTGGATGGTGGCTGGGAGGAGTGCCGCCGTATGGATATGACCTCGCCTACTACGACTCCGAGGGCAACTTCCTCAGGACGGTGCGCTTCATGCAGAACGGCAGCAAGCAGATCCTCCGAGAGGACGGAGCGTTGGAGAGGGAACTCGAGCCGGGTAACAGGGCGAGGCCTTCAGAGAAGGACAGGGCGGTGCTGGTGCTTAGTAGCCCGCACAGGGTGAAGGTCATCCAGGACATCTTCAAGTGGTATGTGCAGGACGCGATGGGGCAGAAGTCGATAGCGGACAAGTTGAACCGTGAGGGCATCCCCAGTCCCCTGAACGGAAGGCGGGGGAGCGGAAAATGGGCGATGACGACCATCCGAGAGATCATCTCCAACCCCGCCTACGCTGGGGACATGGTGTGGAATCGCCGCTCCATGGCGAAGTTCCACAGGGTGGAAGGGGGCGTTGCCGTCCCCGCTCCCAGGATCCGAAAGAGGGTGGTGGAGCATCACGACCGGGACGACTGGGTGGTCTCGAAGGGAAGCCACGAGGCCATAGTGCCCGCGGGCGTCTTCAGAAAGGCGCAGGCGAAGCGGGAGGAGCGCGCGTGCCAGCACCGCACCAACTACCGGCGGGGGAGGGGGGCCAAGTCAACCTACCTCCTCACCGGCCTTATCAAGTGCGCACGATGCGGCCACAACTGGCAGGGGTACACACAGCACAGGGGACGGAAGAAGAAGGATGGGTCATCCCTCAAGACGCTCTACTACGGCTGCGGAGGATACATCAGCAAGGGGACTTCTGTCTGCGGCCGCAGCCTGATACGCAAGGAAGCGATTGAAGGGATGATCCTCGGGGAGGTAGGCACGAACCTGAGGGGCTTCCTGGAGCAAGAGCACGGGAGGGCCACGCTCCGGTCGATACTCGAAGAGATGGCGGGAAGCGAGTCTCCCGATACAGCCAAGGAGCTGGGGAAGCTTAGACGGCAGAAAGACGATCTGGAAAGGAGGATCTTCAACATCCTCGATAACATCACCGCAGAGACAAAGGAGTTCGCAGACAGGCGGATCAGGCAGCTGAAGAAGGAACTCCACCAGATAGAACCGCACATCGAAGAACTCGAGGCCGCTTCGGAAAACCAGCTCGACTTCGATGAACTCACCCAGGTGATGCTGGATTACATGGAGGACTTCGAGGGAATGCTCGCCTACGGGACGGTGGATGAGAAGAGAACGTTTATCCGCGCGTTCACGAAAAAGATCGAGCTCGACCCCCACAATGGGACAGGTCGAGCCCAAGTCTTTATAATACCAGATCTTGCGGTCGCAAGCCGTTATGAACCTGCGACCCAACGGTCTTCTTTAACCCCAGTAGCGGGGGCACCATAGCCTGACTCAGAGATGCCACTTTGGTGTCCGATCTGTCAGGGGGCAGAGCTGGTAATTCGGCGTATGTGACGTGCGAGTCGCCACTTATGGCATGTCCGCCCCCCAAGAGCGGACAGCTCTTGGCGACCATAGATCCGGCTGCCCCGTGCGGGACGGGGCAGTACCAGCCCAAACGAGGCAAGAGCGACGCCGTTCTTGGGGATCAGAACGCGCGGCGGGAACGCCATCCGTGAGCGTGCTCGTGCCTTGACACGCCAGGAACGCGGGACTATTCTTGGTGCGTACCGGGGGGAGCAAAGGATGGAAGGAGAAACAAAGGACGGTATCGGGCTAGCGGCAAGCACGGGGCGCATGATCCTGGTGTCGACCATCTTTGCCTTGGTGTGCCTTTGGGCATCTGCGGCTTCCGCGTATTACGACTTCGTCATCTCCGTCAGCACAGGCCCTGAAAAAGGCCAGATCACTGTCACCCCTTACACCGTCCCGTCCAATGATCCCGACTACAAGGGCGGCGTTTTGGTCCGCTCGTCGGGGCCCATCGGCTGGACTCCCGACAACGGCCAGTGGTATTCAGTGGGTGACGTTGTGGAGCCGGGCGTGACCGTCGTAGAGGTCTACGTCACCGCGATGTGGACGTTCACCGATCGGGGACTTGTGCCGGGTGCAACGTACTACTACAAGGGTTGGGCACACGACTCAAACTACAGCTACTACGACTCAGGCACAGGCAGCGCCGCCGCCAACGGAGTTCCACCGTCATTTCCCTATGAGCCGGAAGAGTTGACGGCGAAGCCTGGGAACAGACGCGCCACTTTGTACGTAACGCCTCCGGGAAATCTCTCGTACGAATCGATCCTCATCGCTCGGGGAAAGTCTCATGAGTACAGCTGGTACCCAAGCGACGGCGTATCCTATGTCCCCGGGGATGCTGCCGGCTCGCATGAGGGCATTATAGTCTGCAACGCAGACGTTACCCATTTCACCGACGTAGATCTCACCAACAAGCAGCTCTACCGCTATCGAGTGTTTTCCGTAAGCAATGCCCTCGAGTACTCGGGAGGCATTCAGATAGAGGTCAGACCGGCAAAGCAGCCAACCAGCCACTATTACGAGTTCGTCAGGTCTTTTGGTGAGTTGGGTACGGGGGAGGGTGAGTTCTCGGAGTCCTGGGGCCCGCGAGGGATAGCTTGGACCCAGGATGGAGGAATCATAGTCGCCGACCCTGGTAACCTCAGGCTAATGAAATTCGATGAGGGCGGGGACTGGGTCAGTAGCACATCCCCGGCTGAGGAACCGTGGTGCGACGATCTCTGCCCTATCGGGCCCGGCATGTGGAGCGGCGGCTACACGCTGTTTGCCGCTATGGGCAAGGACGCGGCCTCACTTGAGAATGTGGCGCACACCATTGATGAGGTGATACTGGAGCCCTCCGCGACCGAGCATCTCTCCCTCTATAACTCCTACGCATCGATATGCCCCGCGTGGCGGAACTCTCCAATCGTGCCGTCTTACCTGACCTTCTACGGATGCGTGAAGGGAAATCGCACCATCTATGAGATGGCGGAAGGGATAAACATCTGGCGAAGCTGGACGGCGCCATTGGGGACTGCGTCTGGAGAATTCGACGGAGGCCCGGTATCCATCGCTCAGGGATTGGACGGGTATCTCTACATAGGAGATGAAGGCACGTCGAGCGGAGAAAGCCGCATCCAGAAATTCACAATCGGGGGGACGTTCAAGGAGGTAGTCGCCACCATTCCCGAGGTCCCACTGGATATATGCGTGGACCAGTGGGGCAACTTTTTCGTTGCTACTTCCGGCTGCAAGGTGCTCAAGTTCGACTCTGATTGGAGCTTCTTAACAGGATGGGGGAGGCCCGGGACAGGGCCAGGGGAGTTCTCGGGTACGAAACGAATCGCCGTTGACCGGTGGGATCGCGTGTATGTCGCTGATGGACGAACCGACGAGGATCCTGCGGGCGATCGCAATCAGCGCGTACAAGTCTTCATAGAATCAGACCGCAACGGATCCGACATAGTCTATGCCGCATACTTGGCAGAGCCGGTCAACACTGAGACCGGTAACTTCAGCTACGAGCATACTGACTTCATAGTGCCCGGCCGCGGGATAGGGGTGGAGTTCTCCCGCGTCTACAATTCCCAAAGCGACTACATTGGTGACCTGGGTTGGGGCTGGCGTCACTCCTATGAGATAGCGGCCGCAGAGCGCGCTGACGGCTCTGTGTCCGTCGAGTGGGAGAATGGAAGGGAAGAGTTATTCGTCCTGAACGAGTCGGACGAGTACGTTCCCGCGTTCCCATGGATACACAACAAGCTTGAGAAAAGCGATATCGATGACACATACACGCTAACGACCAAGGACCAAACAGAGTACCACTTCTCGCCGACAGGCGTGCTACAGAGCATCACAGACCGCAACGGGAATTCGTTGACATTTGCGTACAATGCGCTCGGCCGACTGACTACGCTCACCGATGCGTCAGGGCGGGTGTTCAGTTTTATCGTCGGCGGAACGGGCAACATAGCAAGTATCGCGGACCCGGCAGGGCGGGTCATCTCGTTCGAGTACGACCAGGATGGGGATCTTGCGGCTGTGACGGATGCCAGAGGGAACGCAGAGTCGTACGAGTACGACAGTGAGCATAGGATGCTCACTGTTATTGATCGGCGCGGCAATACCATAATCCAGAACGCCTACGACGAGTTCAGCCGCGTGGGCAGCCAAACATACGCAAGGGAGGCAGGTGCTCAGGTCACCAACTTTGAATATGTCACACAGACTCTAAGCACTCCATGGGGTGATGTCGAGGCATACACAGGGACTACTAACATCATAGATGCGCTTGGGGGCGTGACCGTTCACGAATACGACGGCCAGGGCCGCCTTGTCCGGCAAACTGACCCTCTCGGGAACATCTTCCAGTTCGCGTACGACGGCAGCAACAACCGCACTCAGCAGACGAATCCGAACGACAACACCACGGAGTACGCGTTCGATTCCAGGGCGAACATGATTGAGAAAGCCGACCCCATGTCCCAGACAGTCTCGGTCCTGTATGACGCGGACAATAACGTGCTTCAGCGGACGGATGAAGTCGGCGTGACAACTACCTATACCTACGATGGTAACGGCAATCTAGTGACCTCCACAGATGCCCTGGGAGGCGTTACCGCGCTCACGTACGACGGCTATGGCCAGATGATCACCAAGACGGATCCCCTCGGACACACGACGCAATACCAATACGACACCCATGGGAATCTGACCTCCGTCACCGACCCGCTGGGATGGGTGACCACCTATACCTACGATGCCGTCGGACGCAAGCTCACGGAAACAGACGCGCTGGGCGGCACGACCACGTGGACGTACGATGAGAACGACAACGTCGCCAGCGTGACTGATGCGCTGGGACGTGTGACTTCGTTCCAGTACGACGAGAACAATAACAAGACGAGAGAGACGTACGCAGACGGCTCATCCCGCACCTTCGAATACGACCAAAGCGGAAACCTGACACGCCTTGTGAATGAGCGTGGTCACGGCACGAAGTACGAATATGACCTGCTAGACAGAAGAATCATTGAGAACGTTGGGGGTATCAAGATAACTGCCTTCGCGTATGACGGCGCGAACCGACTGGTCTCGGTAACCGACGCGAACGGGAATACCACTGCGTACGAATATGATTCGGTAGGCAATCGGACGATTCTGCGCGGGCCGCCGCCGGATAATGCCCAAACAACGTACTCGTACGATTCGCTCAACCGTTTGGTGACGACCACTGACGCGCTTGGGAACACCACGAGCTACACCTACACTCAGACTCGTCTCGTCTCAAGGATCACCGATGCAAACGGCGGCAGCACAGACTATGCCTATGACGCCATTGGGCGGAAAACGGCGGAGACTGACCGTCGCGGTGCGGCGACGACATTCACATACGACGCTGCAGGCAATCTCCTAAGTGTCACCGACCCATTGGGCAATACGGCCTCCCATACGTACGATGCGGCGGGTGATCGAGTCACCACCACGAACGCTCTGGGTCAGCAGACGCATTACACGTACGACGCACTTTACAGGGTGATCCGGATAACAGATCCCCTGGGCAACTTCACGGAGACAATCTACGATGCGGTCGGAAACGTGATCGGCGAGACGGACAAGAATGGAAATCTGACGCAGTTTGGATATGACGAGCGTAATCGATTGATATCTGTCGTGGATGCCCTCGGTAACACCACCGAGTACGCCTACGATCTCACAGGGAACCTTGTCAGTTTCATCGATGCCCGCGGCAAGACAACGAGCTATGACTACGACACGCTGAACAGGTTGCAGTTCCAGTTTGACCCGCTCAGCCATAGCCGCTCCTTTGTCTACGACGCGGTGGGAAGTGTGCTGTCTTTTGGCGACGAGGACGGCTTTGTGACCGAGTATGGTTACGACGCCGAAAACCGTCTCATAACCATCACATATGCGTCTGACCCACCGGTCAGCTACACCTACGATCTCCTCGGTCGCCGCACGTCGATGACCGACGGGATTGGCACGACGAATTACGCGTATGACGCGCTGGGACGTCTGACGCAGGTCACGGACCCGTACGGCAAGTCCCTTCAGTACTCCTATGATGCGGAAGGCAACGTCACTACGCTCACATATCCAGGCAGCTTGGGCGTTGCCTATATGTATGATGCTACCGGTCGTGTGGCCACCGTTACGGATTGGCTGGGTGGGTTGACATCGTATACGCGTGACGCTTTGGGGTGCATAGTACGCGTCGGCTTGTCGAACGGTACGTATGCCACCTATTCGTTCGACGCTGCAGGGCGACTGGTAGGGCAGGCCGATAGGAACTCGACCGACGAACTGATAGCCCAGTACGGGATAGCCCTGGATCCCGCTGGCAACCGCGTGGGGATTGACCGCACGCAGCCCTTGATGCCGCCGACGCCCAATCCTGTGGACGAGATATGTACGTACGACGACGCGAACCGAATTCTGACTCGTGACGGAGTGACGTACACCTTCTCGCCCCGAGGCAGCATGACAAGCCGCGTCGAGGGCTCCGTCACAACGAACTTCACATTCGACCAGAGCAACAGGCTCATTTCAGTTTCAAATCCCTCGTCGACTGCTACTTTTGCGTACAACGGTGACGGGCACAGACTGGCAAGAACAGAGGACGGCGTCACGACCCGTTTCGTCATAGATCCGACAGGGGGCGATCTCTGGAACGTTCTCTGCGAAACGGACGATGCGGGCATTCCGCTGCGCTACTACGTCTATGGAGCCGGTCTAATAGAAATGATCGAGGCTGGCGGGGTTCGTCGCGTCTACCATTATGACCCGATTGGGAGCACCGTGGCTGTGACAGATGTGGCTGAGGATGTTACGGATTCGTACGCTTACAACGAATTCGGAGAGAAAGAAGGGCAGACCGGAGCCTCCACTAATCCCTATGGTTTCGTGGGCCAGTTGGGCGTGCGGCATGAGCAAGATTCGCTGTTGTTCATGAGGGTGAGGTACTATGATGCGAAGTCAGGGAGATTCCTGTCTGTCGACCCGGTTTGCGGGGAGCTGTGGAGCCCCGTAAGGAGGCATGGGTATCTCTATGCCGCGAATAACCCATGGGCTTACGTAGACTCATCTGGGCAATGGCTCCAATACGCTGGAGGTTTTGTCGAAGGCTTCTTCTGGGGATTGGGTGCCGACATCGGGGTCCTTATCGGCGAGGGCATTGAATCCGTATCAGGAGGTTCTATCCAGTTCGATGAGGAGCGCGCGCGGGAGACTGCTGAGAACATATCCATCCTTAAGGACGCAACCATGCTCGCTCTCGACCCAGGCACTGGGGTCGCAGGAGTGGCGGGGGGCCTAGCCTACAAGGGGGGGAAGGCCGGAGTCCTCATGGGAGCCGAGGCGGTTGGGCAGGCAATTGCCGCACTTCTGAGCGCTGCTCAAGCTTCTGCTGAGAGTTCGGCAGCGGTGGTGGGGCAACTCATTGCCGCGGCAACTCCTCGTCCTCCCAAGCTGCGCCCTTTCGGCTGGCTTCTCTCGGAAGAGGCCGAGATGAACGGCGGCGAGATGGTACTGAAGTACGTACACGAGGGCCGCGCGGAACGGCCACCAGGCGAGGCTGGGGTAGAGGGTCGAAGCACTCTCGTCCTTCAGAGCTCGAGTGTTGTCCGTCCGCGGCCACATGTCCCGGAACGCTACGAACCCGTCGCGAGGATTGTGAACAAGGCCAACGCAAAGGACATGCGCTAGCGGATGAGACCGTTTCCACAAGACCCTGTGAGATGTTGCAGAAGTCATCAGGCGCGCATCACTCTGGCCCTGCTGACTGTTGCGTGTTTCCTCATGTGTTGCCCACAAGGGATGGCGGCCGGTTACGAGTATGACCCTCTGAATCGCCTCATCGCGGTCGTGCATGAAAGCGCCGTGCGGGTCGAGTACAAGTACGATGAGGTCGGCAATCGGATCCGGCTCTACACGGATTCCGACGCCGACGGGATCCCTGATTCGGTCGAGGGGACGGAGGATGCTGACGGAGATGGTATTCCAAATTACCTGGACCCAGACTCCGACGGAGACGGCATTCCAGACAGTGTCGAAGGGACAGATGACATCGACAGCGATGCGATACCAAACTATCTTGACACGGATTCGGACGGCGACGGGATTCCAGATGAGAGCGAAGGTCTAGGCGACCCAGACGGTGACGGCATTCCCAGCTTCCTTGACACAGACTCCGATAACGATGGTTGGGGTGATGCGGAGGAGGCAAGTGCCGGCACCAATGTGTACAGCGCTGTGGAGTATCCAGCGGGGTGTGTGGAGATTGGGGATGATGTGGTGGGAATGGCTGGGCAATGGGGCGTCGCGTTGAGAATTTGCCTGAGAAGAGCATCGGCACCAGTTGAGATATCTGGGCTTGCCGTCACGCTCACCTTTGACGACGGCGTGCTGACGGCCGTGGAGCCTGACGAGGAGTCCCCGTGGGCGCCCGAGTTCAGCCAAAGCGCACATGATACTTCTGTTCCTGGGGAGATCACCATTGAGCTCTCAGCCAGCCCGCCACCGGAGCTTTCAAACGAGGATGTGCTGGCAACTGTTTACTTCGAAGTGGAAGAGACCCCGGTTCAAGGCAGCTCCGCGCTTGCGCTAACGAACTGCGTTGCCGAGGGTCCGGGAGCTGTCTGGGTTCCGCTCGCCGTCGGGATTCCGGGACAGTTTGTGGTGGTGGCCGTGGCTCCGTTCGAGCCGGAAGTGTTGCCGGAGGAGTGGATCAGCTTCAGGATGTCCCTGGAGGGGGTCGCGGTTTGGTCTCTGACCTCATCGCCTTCCGGCGGCCAGATTGGCTCTGACACAGGTCTCTATCAGGCAGGCTCGACGGCTGACGTCACAGATCGCCTCCACATTAGCGGGGCGAGCGTGTCGGCAGACATGGACATTTACGTTATCTCGGATCGGCCTTCCGGCGAATGCGGCGCGCCGACTTCGCAGGACGTTGATGGAGGAGGGGTTGAGATCTCTGATGTTGTCCTCTTACTGAGGCAGGTAGTCGAGCTTGACCATCTTACGCCGCAACTAGTGGCGGTCGGGGACTTCAACTGCAACAAGACCGTGGACATCGGGGACGTCATAAACGCGTTGCGTCGAGTGGTCGGATTGCCCCCAGTTCCGTGAGGTGCATGACCTCCATCCGTGGAGAACGTTGATGGAGATTGCAGGGCGGGTGCTTGTGTCTGTCAAGCGGCGCGTGCACGCATGACCTAGGCGAAGATGATCCTGTCTGCTTCGCTCATGCTTGAGATCCTGACGAGGGATTGCACTTCCTCATCGGGACATGCCGAGCGTGACATGCCCCCAGTGTTTGTACCAGATGCTGTGTCATAATTCCGTGTCGGTGGGCTTGCCCCCATTCTTGATCCACCTCGAATGCGAGTTTTCGAGTATATGGAGATGCCCCCTTTTTTGGTCCACCTGGAGTGAGAGTTTTCAGGGTCCTGAAAGCTGGGCCACGGTGTGCCCGAAGGCCGAGGCGTAGCCGAGGCCGTAGCGGCACACCGTGCGGCATACTCCGCCGGCGGCACCTGCCCCAATGCACTGTGCGGTCGCTGCCGGTTATAGTCCTCCCTCCAGCCGTTCACCTTCGCTTGGGCGTCCTCCATGCTCAGGAACCAGTGCTCGTTCAGACACTCCTGCCGGAAGCGGCTGTTGAAGGCTTCTATGAAGGCATTATCCGTCGGCTTGCCCGGCTGGATGAAGTCCAGCTTCACACCGTTAAAGTATGCCCACAGGTCCACGTCCTTCGAAATGAACTCGGGTCCGTTGTCCACCCGGACCACCTCCGGCGCACCGTGTTGGCTCGCCACCCGCTCCAGCACCCGGACCACCTCCTGGCTCCCCAGACGCCGCCCGACCTCAACGGCCAGGCTTTCACGGCTGTGATTGTCGACTATCGTCAGCAGCCGGAACCGCCGACCATCGTACAGCTGGTCTGACATGAAGTCCATGCTCCAGCATTCGTTCTTCCTCCGCGCCGCCACTGGCAGCTCCCGCTTCATACACCTCCGATGTCGCCTGGGAGGCCGCTTTCGCAACGCCAGGCCCTCGTCCCGACACAGACGCCAGACCCGCTTATGGTTGACCCTCCAGCCCTCCCGACGAAGCAGGATGTGCAGCCGACGGTAGCCCCAGCCCACCCGCACCCCGGCTAACTCCCGAAGCCGCATCCGTAAGGCCACTTGCGGATCCGCGATGCTCCGGTAGCGATGGCTGGAGCGCTGGAAGCCCAATCCTCCACATGCCCGCCGCTCGCTCACCTGATACGATATCTCCACCGTCCGCACCAGGCAGCGCCGCACGGCGGGCTTCACAGCTTTTTTGAGAGCACATCCTGCAGCATCTGCTTATCCAGCACAAGGTCGGCCACCAGACGCTTCAGACGACGGTTCTCCTCCTCCAGCTGCTTCAACCTCCGTATCTCGGCCACGCCCAGACCCGCATACTTCTTCTTCCACCGGTAGAACGTGGCTTCTGATACCCCCATCCGCCGCAGGATCTCCTCCACCGGAGTCCCTCCCTCCGCCTGCCTCAGGGCAAAGGCAATCTGCTCCTGCGCAAACCGCTTCTTCATTCCGGTCCACCTCCTTCCGTACTGAGAATCTTACCGCTTTTTCTCACTCCACGTGGACCAGAAATCGGGGAGCAGAACATACCTTCATCTAGGTTGCCTCGGTGGATGGCTCCGCCTTCCGCTTCAGTCCGCGCACCTCCGGGATGCCCAGACCTCCGAACTTCCTCTTCCACCGGTAGAACGTGGACTCGGTCACACCCATCTTCCGGGTGATCTCCACCACCGGAGTCCCGCTCTCCGCCTGCCTCAAGGCAAAGACGATCTGCTGCTCCGTGTAGCGCTTCCTCTTCACCCCTTCATCCCTCCTGCAAAAAACGATATCCTGCGAAAGTTCTTGCATTTAGGATGGAAAGAGAGCGGGAGTTCAGATCACTCTTCTCAGCATCAATTTCTGCTTCCCAACTGCTTTCGAATCTTGCTTGAAACAGGTGACCTTGGTTGGCACAATTATCAACGCAAGTCCAAGTCGTGCAAAGCGGACGAGGCCCTTATCACGGCAGGGAATGGTTACAATCCGGCATTGGGCGAAATGCGTTTATGCCAGAATTGACGGAGCATCAAATTACCAATAAGACGCATCGCAGGTCAAAGAGGCTTCGGGACTGGTCATTTGACAGATTCAGACACTACTATTTTCCTAGCACATAGCAGGAACTGCGCCGGTCAATGTGAGCCCTTAGCAAGACATCTTTCGAGGGTGGCGGAGCGTGCCGCCCAGTTCGCGGCTCCGTTTGGGGGAAGCGAGGAGGCGCGCCTGATCGGGCTTCTCCACGATTTGGGAAAGTATGGAGAGAAGTTCCAACGCCGCCTCAGGGGCGAGGAACATCATATTGACCATTGGTCGGCTGGTTCATGGATCGCGCTTAAGAAGTTCAAGAGCATCTCAGCCGCCTTGGCAATTCACGGCCACCACCAAGGACTCTACAGGGCCGACAAGGATTCCCTTCGCGAGCTCGAGCCCAAGAGACTTGCCCTGCAACATCCTCTGAACTTGACATTGTCGGAATCGGACACGTCCCTCTTATTAGAACGTCTGACAGCCGATGAGCTGCTGCTTCCTGGTTCAGTGGCCCCACTCTACGGTGCCCCCCAGAATAGCGCATCCGCAATGTTAGACATTCGCATGTTGTTCTCGGCGCTTGTGGACGCGGACTTCCTGGAAACGGAAGCTCACTTCGGAGTCGCATCGGACGGAACCGCGTTTTGTCGACCAGCCGGCCCGGCGCTTCGGCCGCGGGAGGCGTTCGCCGCTCTGCAGGATCACCTGGAGATACTCAGGCGAAAGTCCGATGCCTCCGAGGAGGTGAGAAAGATGCGAAACGACCTATTGGCGGCGTGCGTCCAAGCGGCCGACCGGTCTCCCGGACTTTTCAGCCTCTCAGCTCCCACCGGCAGTGGGAAGACAGCCGCCATGCTCGCCTTCGCCCTCAGACACGCCATCGCGCACGACTTCCAGCGTATCGTGGTCGTCATTCCATACTTGAGCATCATCGACCAGACCGCGAAAGAATACCGCGAGATTTTCGGTACTAGGTTCGGGGAACACTATGTTCTTGAACATCACAGCCTCGCCGGTACGCGAGGAACCGACGAGAAAGATGGAAAGCATGACAGCGAAGATGATGCTGCACGAAGCGCAAGGTTGCTGGCGGAAAACTGGGATGTGCCGCTCATTATCACCACCAGCGTCCAGTTCTTGGAATCCCTCTTCGCGAGCAAGCCCTCTTCCTGTCGGAAGCTGCACCGCCTTGCCAAGAGCGTAATTCTTTTCGATGAAGTTCAGACCCTCCCGTCGCGGCTGGCGATCCCGACTTTGGCTTCGCTGTCGCGTCTCGCCGAACGCTATGGCTCCACTATTGTTTTCGCGACAGCGACTCAGCCTGCGTTTTCGCATCTCGATGCGAGTGTGTCGGAGTCCGGAAACCGAGGTTGGCGCCCTGCCGAAATCGCGTCCCCACGCGTGAATCTTTTCTCTCGCGTCCGGCGGACACGCGTGCATTGGCCCGCTTCCGACAAGAAGACTTCGTGGGAAGAACTTGCTGCTCAACTCGCGCAATACAGTCAAGCGCTATGTGTCGTGAACCTCAAGAAGCACGCCATTGAACTGCTGGGTCTGCTCAAAGACAAGGGCACGAAAAATCTGTTCCACCTATCTACCAACATGTGTCCTGCGCACCGAAAAAAGGTCTTGTCAGTGGTTGAGACACTATTGAAATCCGCTCGCCCCTGCCGCCTAGTCTCGACTCAGTGCATTGAGGCGGGTGTGGACCTGGACTTCCCGGTGGTTTACCGGGCCTTTGGGCCGCTGGAGGCCATCGCTCAGGCTGCCGGCCGCTGCAACCGGAGCGCCCAAAGAGAGCGTGGGGAGGTTTTCGTCTTTCTTCCGGACGTGCCGGAGGGGAAGGTGGCTTATCCGTCGAAGACCTACCAGCAGGCTGCGTCGGTGTGCGCGATGCTTCTGAAGGATCGAGGGGTGCCTGGTATGAACATCGAGGATCCCTCTCTGTTCAAAACCTACTATCGCAAGTTGTATGATCTTGCCGGGTCCGCCAACCCTGCTAAGGATCTCACTGAAGCGATTCAACGTCAGGACTTCGGAGAGGTGGCAAGAGCGTATATGGTTATCGACCAGGACGCGATTAACATACTCGTTCCCTATGACGCGGCGACGTTTCAGCGGCTCGCTGCTGACGCACGGCAAAGGGGCCTGAGCGCTACGTGGATCAGACGCGCTCGAGATCACACCGTCAGCACGTACCGCCCGGTGCCGAACGCAACCATCTGGAATTTCCTTGATCCAGTTCCCATTGCTCGAAAGGAGGTTTCAAGTGAATGGTTCATTTACTTGAAGGCGGACCACTATGACCGCGACCTTATGGGATTGGTACCAGACCAATCCCCAGAGGTTTGGCTGGTCTGAAGAAAGGAGAGAAACCACATGCCAGCCCAAGACCAAGCACTGGAAGTCTGGGGCGAGCTAGCTTGTTTTAGTCGCCCCGAGATGAAAGTGGAACGCTTCAGTTATCCAGTCGCTACGCCGTCCGCAGCACGCGGCATCTATGACGCCATCTACTGCAAGCCGAGCGAGTTCCGATGGCAGGTTACCCGGACCGAGATTCTGTCGTCGCCCTCGTACATCGCCCTGCGACGCAACGAGGTGAAGGAGAAGGCCTCGGTGGGTGCCATTCAGCGCTGGATGCGTGGGTCAAGGGAGCCCGAACCGATTTTCGCCGACGTTTCCGGAAAGGACTTCTGGAACGATGATAAGCGAGGGCGAACACAGCGACAGACGACGGCGCTGAAGGATGTGCATTATCTGCTGCACGCCTACATCAGACCGTGGCCGGGCTTCGAGACGAAACTCCCTGCAATGGAGGCGCAGTTCCGCCGCAGAGCCTCTCAGGGTAAATGCATATACCAGCCATACTTCGGCTGCCGCGAATTCCCCGCTTACTTCAAGCTTGTCCAAGGCTCGACTCCGCTTCGACCGCAACCAGTCAACATGGCTCTGGGATTGATGCTCTACGACGTCTTCGACCTCTCGCGCCCTGGCGGCAGCGAAGACAAACCGAGTATCAGTCTCTTTGATGCCACCATTCAGGACGGAGTCCTTGTCGTTCCCGACTATGAAAGCGACGAGGTACTCAAAGCAGCACGGAGGAGACGCTAATGCTACACCTGCTGGCAAAGTACGCAACTGAAGCGGAGCCAGGCTTCGCGGCAAAGGAGGTGCGCTGGGCAATCGTCTTCGACGCACAAGCCCGTTTTCTCCAAGTTATCGAACTAGGCGACGTCGACGCCAAGAGGAACCGCGGCCGGATGTTCCCCAGATGCCCCGACCTAAGCCAGCCTGAGCTTGTGGGAGGCAGCGAGACTAGGTGCCACTTCCTTGTCGAAAGCGCGGATGTCGTGGCCTCTTACGTCAGGGAGAATGCAGACGAGAAGACTGTCAAGAGAGCTCGGGACAAACACACTTGCTTCGTCAAGCTCCTCTGCCAGGTCTCTTCAGCCGCGCCTGTGCTCGGTTCCATTGCCGAGGCGCTGGACGACCCCGTAACGCTCGAGTCCGTACAGGCCCGACTTCGTGAGGGAAAGGCAAAGCCCACAGACAAGGTCACCTTGGCGATAGACGACCGCACTCCACATTTTCTCGTCGAATGGGATAGCTGGCACGATTGGTGGCGAGAATTCAGAAGGAAACTGAAGTCCAGCAGCCCTGCGCGCGCCGCGCCGCAAATGCGTTGTTTCATCACGGGCGAGTTTGTTGAGCCATGCGCTACTCATCCAAAGATCAAGGGGCTCGCAGATGTCGGAGGCCTGCCCACGGGAGACGTCGTGATAGGCTTCGACAAAGAAGCGTTCTCTTCATATGGCTTAAAGCAGTCTGCCAACGCGGCCATGTCTGAGGAGGCTGCCTCCCGCTATTGCTCCGCGCTGAACGAACTCATCAGAGAGCACGGTCGGCGTTTGGCCAATGCCAAAGTCGTCCACTGGTTCAAAGAGAAAGTCGCCCCGGATGAAGACCCGTTGAGCTGGCTCGAAGAGCCAGCCGATCAGCAGGAGCGCAACGCAC
>CAZDDA010000022.1:0-15105 GCA_964504085.1 uncultured Thermotogae bacterium
CTGGGAGACCACGTGATCCAGGCGGGTTCACTTGTCACCGGCGAGGAGCTGCGGTTTGACTTCTCCCATTTTGAAAAGATGACAGATGAGGAAATCACGCGAGTGGAGGACATCGCCAATCGGATTGTGTTGGAGGATCTTCCGGTAAAGACGGCAGAGATGCCTCTTGGTGAGGCCAAGGCATCAGGCGCCGCCGCACACTTCGACGAGGAATACCGGGACAAGGATGAGGTGCGCGTCGTCTCGGTCGGCGATTTCAGCCGCGAGCTGTGTGGAGGCACTCACGTGTCCCGAAGTGGCCAGATCGGTCTTGTCAAGATCATCTCCGAAGAAAGCATTGCCTCGGGCACGCGGCGGATCCGCGCGGTCACCGGCGATGGCGCACTCAAGCGCCTGCGCGCCTCCGAGCATCTCCTCGATCGGTTGAAATCCGGCCTAGGAGAAGATCCCGTGGAAGGGCTGAACCGCTTGCAAGAGGAAATCTCCGGCCTGCGAACTCGCCTAGGAGAGATGACGGAAATAAGCCTGCGGGAGAAGCGCGACGAGCTTCTCTCAAGCCCAGAGAAAGTGGGCGATATTTTCCTTGTCTCCGGTCGGCTTGATATGGGAGGAGACGAAATTAAGCAGCTTGCAGACTTGCTCGAAGAGAAGTCTCGTCCCTCAGTTGTTCTTCTTGTAGGCAATGCCGACGGCCGCGGAATCGCGATCTGCAAAGCGAGTAAGAAGATCAGCGCAATCGACGCAGCGGCGATTGTACGCGTGATGAGCGAGGCATTAGGCGGTGGAGGAGGGGGAAATCGTGCCTTTGCTCAGGGCGGGGGACCGAATGTCTCCCGGCTCGACGAGGCACTCAACCACGGGATCACGGCTTGCCGTACCGCGCTCTCTGCCTAGCTACCCTCCAAGACGAACCGGCATACAAACGTAGAGGTATCCTTCGTCCTCCGCTGCGATCCCTTCTCCGTACGGTTCGATGAGGCCGGCTTTCTCCGCAGAGGAGAGCCAAAGCGCAATCTCTTCGGAGCCCATCCGCTTGAGGGTGTCGATCAGGTACTCGGCCTTGAAGGAGATCTCCGTCCCTTCCTCGGGAACCTTCTTTAAGCGAACGCGTTCCTCTGCCTCTCCTTTCTCCTTGGAGGAGGAATTGATGCAAATGGCACTTTCTTCACTTGTCGCCCGGAGCGTAACCGCACCCGACTCCTCTGCAGCGGTAATCTCGATCCGTTGAAGCGTCTCCAACAAGGCGCGCCGATCGAAGATAAGAGCAATGGTGTTGTCCTTGGGGATCACCCGCTCGAAATCGGGGAATTCCTCGGCAATGGTCTTGGCCATGAAGGTAACGCCGCCTGACTGGAAGAAGAGCTTCCCCTCACCCTTGTACATCTCAACCGTCTCTCCCTCAACCTGACCAAGAACCCGGTCAAGGTCGGCGAGAACACCGGCTTCAATGAGATACTCTCCCTCTTCGAGAATCTCTCCCACGCTGACTGCCTTCATCGCGAGGCGATAGCCGTTCGTGGCAACCATCTTCAGCGCGGAGTCCTTCAGGAGGAGATCAACGCCGGTCAGGCTGAGACGAGTTGTCTCCCCTGCCTTGAGGGCGGCAAAGGCAGTCTGATCGAGCCCGCGGTGGAACCCTTCAACGTTGAGTGAGGCGATTTTTGCCTTGGGAGGAGGGGGAACCTCAGGATAATCTTCCACAGCGAGGGTAGGAAGATCGAACAATGCCTCTCCGCAGCGCAGCTTAACCACTGTCCCGTCTTCGCCGTCGGTCTTCAGGCTGATCCGATCATCTTCCGGAAGGCGTGCGGCTATCTGTGAGAGCACGGCCCCATTCAGCACAACCGATTCATCGCCGCTTTGGTTTTCGATTGAAATCTCACAGCGTACGGCGCGTTCCAAATCGGTCGTCAGAAGACGAAGGCTGTTTCCTTCGATCTCCATCTTCAGCCCGGAAAGAATCGGCATGCTGCTGCGGGTTCCCAGGGCGTAACTGGCTAGCTTCACCCCAAACACAAGGTCTTTCTTCAGACATACAAAATCCATTTCGTCCCCCCTTATGAACGATCTACCCCCAGCTATAATACCCGATCGGCCGCGCGGTCCACAAAGCTAGACATCAAGGTGCCTTGCCACCTTACCAGCAATCTCTTGCACCGATAGCGTCCCATCGATCCGAACAATGCGAGGATCCTGTTGCACCAATTCAAGGTACCCTTCTCGAACACGTCGATAGAAGGGGAGGTTCTCTACTTCGATTCGGTCGCCTTCTCCCTGCTTGCGTGCCAGGGCCATCTCCTCTGGAAGGTCAATGAAGAAGGTATGATCCGGTTGAAGCCCGCCAGTGGCTGCATCATTCAACTGTCGAATCAGGCCAACGTCAATCCCCCGACCATACCCTTGATAGGCAAGGCTGGAAAGTCGATAGCGGCTGGAGACAACGACCATCCGCTCCTGTAGGGCCGGGAGGATAACCTCAGTACACAGCTGAGCCCGGCAAGTCACAAACAGTAGAAGTTCGGATAGGGGAAGAAGTTCGGTATTCTTATTTGAGAGAATGATCTCCCGCACCTGTTCGCCTAGTATGGTCCCGCCAGGTTCACGGGTGGTCGTCACAGGATATCCAGTCTGTCTGAGCCGATCGGCGAGAAGCTTCACTTGTGTTGATTTCCCCGTAAAGTCAACGCCTTCGAAAACGATGAACTTACCGCGTAGCTCGATCTCTCTCACCCCCCAGAAAGGTGTGGACAAGGATCAGTCCCACCCCAACGGTAATACAGGCATCCGCCAGGTTGAAGATGGAGAAACCACGGACCTCGAAGAAATCAAGAACATACCCATAGTGCAACCGGTCGATCAGGTTCCCAATCGCCCCGGCAAGAACGAGTGCAAGCCCGGCGTTGAGAAGCTTCCCACGTAAATCAGCCACAAGAAGGTAAACGAAGAGTCCAATTGCCACAACCGAAGAGACAACAATGAACAGGGTCCCGTTCCCAGGGAAGATCCCGAACGCGCCGCCGACGTTGTGCACCCGCGTCAATCGGATCACGTGGCCAAGGAAAGGACGGGGCTCGGAGCGGATGAGAGTACTCGCAGCCCACCCCTTGGTAAGACGGTCAAGGCCAACGATGAGTCCGGCAGCGAAGAGATAAGGGAACCTACTCATTGCGCTACAGCCTATCCATATCCACGAAAACCGTCAAGGCGGAGGGAAGATCGAGTATGATGCCCTCCAAGGAGGAGAACATGAATACGGGGGCACGGGGAACTCGTCGAAGGTCGTTCGGTCATGTACGTTGTCGGCGGCGCGTTCACCATCCCTCACCAGCGCGGAGTCTTGGAGCCGGTTGAGTCTCTGATGACGGGTTTTTGTGTCCCTGCGTGCCCTCGCCTCTGAGGAGAGCTTGAGTGAAACAGAACAGCCGAAGGATTTGCCTTGAGGTCATCGCGCCACCCAAGTCCTGGCAGATCAATGCCGTTCAACAGTGGACGGCTACCGTCGCCAGGATACTAGACACGCACGCTATTTCCCGCCTCAACCTGCCGGAGGTGGTGGAGGAAACCAGGCCCGGCAGGAGAACGGTCCCCTACTCATCCAAGATGGATCCCGTCCGTTTTGGAGAGCTCATCAGAAGCCAACGACCCGATGTACGTCTTATTCCTCACAAAAGAAGCGTGCGACTACCCAAAGAGGAATTCGCCCGCTGGGTGCAGGAGCTTGTCGATAGGAACATCGGGCACATCGTAGCCGTGGGCGGAGAGTCACACACCATCAAATATTCAGGCCTATCGGTGCCTGAGGCAGCAGCGTTTGTCAAACGCAACTTCCCCGGCATGAAGGTGGGAGGAATCACCATCTTTACTCGAGAAGATGAGGTACAGCGAATCGTCACCAAAGTAAAAAGCGGAATCACTTTCTTCCTCTCCCAGATCATCTTCGAGGCCTCGCCGATGAAGCATGTGCTCGCGGACCTGAAAGTGCGCTGCGAGAATGAGCGACTTGAATTTCCGGACGTTTTCGTCTCCCTCGCCCCGGCGACTAGGATACGGGACCTCGAGTTCATGCGGTGGCTGGGAGTGCAGTTCCCGCCAACGCTGCTTTCCTTCTTGACCGACAAGGATGAAAAGAGAGTGGAGGCACGGACCTTTGAAGTGCTGAAGAAGTTGATAGACGAAGTGGTCGAGGTCATGGCGAAGGTGACGTCAACGGTGGGATTCAACATCGGGCACGTTGTATATGACAACCTGGATCTTTCGGAGAGGCTCATCAAGCTTGTATCAAGCAGGGTCGATGCATGAACAGGTGCACCTCGACGGGTAAAACAGGGTGTGGATTCCCGCGCGAAACGCAGCATTGACAACAAGAAGCGGGTAATATCAGACCGGTGTTCACTGCAGGCGCGAAGACACGTGATGATGGGTTGCGTGTCAACCAGTGAGAAAGGTGGGATAGGCCTTGCCAAATGATACAACAATAACGGTCACGGTTAAGCTCTTTGGCGGATTGCGCGAGCTTGTCGGTGAACCGTCGATCAGCATTTCCCTTCCCCTCGAGGCGACGGTGACCGATCTTCTGGCCAAGCTTAGTTGCGATTTCCCAGAGTTGTACGAGAAATTGCAGCCAGGTCTCACGAAGGGGTACCTCAACGCGCTGGTCGACGGGCGAAATGTCCGATCGCTGAATGGATTTCATACGCCCCTCTCCAGCGGTTCAACAATAGCCTTTCTTCCTCCGGTTGGTGGCGGATAGGCCATTTGTCACGGCGATGCCTCTTTAGGTGCTCGTTGGCACAAGAAAATCGTAGTGCCTTTCTCCGCAGCAGGGACACTTCTCGTTTCGCGGAATCTCTTGAACGTTGTACACATCCTGCCAGATATCAACTGTGGTCAGCTTCACGGGGACATCAAGTGAACCAACAAGGATCCTCAGCGCCTGGGTCGTTTGAACCGAAACGACCGCTCGGGGGAGAGTGTTGAGGATCCCGGCATTCCCGGCAGTGAGGACGACGTCTTCCGGAGCGGGGTTTGGCAACAGACAGCGCAGGCACGGACCCCTCCCCGGGAGGATCGGCATGGTCATTCCGTATGTTCCAGCCACTGCGGCGAAGACCCATGGAATCCCATGTTGGACACAGGCGTCGTTCAGTAGATAACGTGAAGGGAGATTGTCAAAGCCATCGAGGACGATATCGACGTTTTCAATCAATCGCTCTACGTTGTCCGCTGCGATACGCGTGACTTCGTGAGCAACTTCGATCTGGGAATTGATCTTCGCCAGCGCCTCGGCCACAGCGCTGGCTTTTGGCCGACCGACGTCGGCCTCGGTCATTAGAACCTGGCGCTGCAGATTGGAGAGTTCGACTCGGTCGTAGTCAACAAGAGTAATGTGTCCTATCCCCGCCCGAGCGAGGACCTCGGCGATGTTTGTGCCCAAGGCACCACAGCCAGCGACAAAAACCCTCGCTTGGGCCAACTGCTTTTGCCCTTCGTCCCCGATCTCCGGGAGGACACGCTGCCGAAGATACCGATCGTCCGTGGTTGTGTCCATCGATCACTCCATACTTCACCTGCTCATTCAAAGGATAGAAAGCACACCGTGAATTGACAACATTCGGCCGCTGCCAAGGAGCTCTCAGAAAGTAGTGGCAACGAACAGCTCGAGGAAGAGGCTGTGATAGAGCCCGCCATCGCTCTTGGTGCCGGTCAAATAAGAACCTGAAAGAGAAGATTCCCAGGCCTCAGAAAGGACGATATCTAAGTATCCAGTCAGTATGGCATCGAGGTCTGGACCATCATCGCCGGGCGTACAATCACCGTCCAACTCGAGCCGCAAGGTGAGCGTGTCGGACAACACGTGCGAGAAGTCATTAGAAAGCGTGGCGGTGATCGTGCCTTCATCCTCTTCCCTTCTCTCATAGATCGAGATCGATAGGTTGTCTTGGGGGCCACCGCGCGGGTTCCAGGAGAGTCGTCCGGTAAGGGTATGACTAAATTCGGGAGAGGAAATACCTTGGTAGATTACCGCACTGCTGTTTGCGGTATAGGTCAGCATCGGCCTCAGATCAGGAATACCGCCGTATTCGAGTGTAATGTAGAGACGATCGCTCTGTTCCTGCCGCTCCTGCTCCTGCCAATCTCCCGAGAACGTCTTGCTGTAGGTTGCCCGTGCTGAGAACACATCGAGTACAGCGCGCAGGGTCCCTCGTCCGGTCAAGGAGAAGACCCCTTCGTCCTCCTCAAGATTCAGATCCAAACTCGGGGTCAACCCCCATCCATGGAAGCTGAAGCGGTCAAACCTCAGGTCACACTCTGCGTATTGAGTCGTGCGGAAGCTGCCGCCTAGAACAGACCGATTGGCGGAGACCTTATAGCTTGCATCCGCATTCAGCATATCAAAGCGATGCGCCCAGCTCGCGGTCAGTGCCCGCTTTTCGCTACCGTCTCGTTCCTCGCCGCTGATCGTCATCGGTCGCGACCAACTGGCCGACACGGAGAGATCTGGGGTGACTTGGACTGCACCGTTCAACCCCAGACTGTTGTCGCGGGTAGACGTGCCGGTGAGGAAATCTTCATCGAAAGAGTCGTTCCAACGAAGGGAAAGACTGAGTGTGTCATCGAACAGGTGATCTTGCAGAGCGAAGCTGTAGGCAAGGCTTCCGTCATCGAAGCCTGGGTGGGAGACATCGTCGTTAACCAGCGTCTGCTGAATCGAGGCATCGAGGTTTGGAGCGACGTCCCAGCTGAGTGTTAGCCAATTCTCCATCGTGCTCCGCGGCTCATCGCTCGACTGGTCAATCAAGTAGAAGGAATGGGCTCCTGTCAGGTAAAGACCTTCCGCTGGCTGAGCACTCCCGTTCAACACCCAGCCTGTCTCATCGCGTCGACTAAGGGCCCCAATGGAAGTGAACTCCGGCGAAACGCTCTCGAAGCTCCCGGAAAAGGTGAATTCTCCCATGTCGCGATAGAAGTTGACCCGACCTAGAAGGCCACGGTCGGTGTGCTCCTCGGCGGGAATGTCCACAAACCGATTTGGATCTTCGCCATCAATGCCAGTGCGCACGGTATCGAACTGTTCAATCCCGTCACTGATCTCCCAAACACGTAGCTCGTACTCGGAATCGGCCCGGCTGCCCACCCACAATGTATCCTCTGTGGATGCGGCGATTTCGGTTATCCCCCAGCCAGTGAGGACCAGCTCTGCACTTGGCCGATAGAGCCCCGTTTCGCTGCCGTACCACAGCCCCCCATCCAACAAAGCGACACAATAGACCGACTCACCAAAGACTACCCACCCCATTCCGATGCCGTCGCGGAAGGAACGCAGCCCAAATTCACACGCCGCGTAAAGAGTTCGATCGACAGAGAGGAGGTCGTAGATACGCAGGCTGTGCGTTCCCGAAAGCTCGGCGAGCGTCCCCTCGGTTTCATCAAAAGCGAATAGGCCCCACTCGGTCCCCACATACAGAAGATCCCCATCGCTCGCAAGACATTCGACACTTCCTAGCTCCGTGAACGAGTCATCGGTGTAGCGCGTCCAGCTCGAGGACTCGTCCACCTCTTCCACCCGCACCGACGCCAGTCCTCCCTCGGTTCCCACCCACAGGGTGTCATCGACAAGAGTCAGGGAATGAACAGCAGCGTTGGGAAGACCGTCCTCCAGGTAGTAACGACGCCAGTTTCCCACCTGTGCCAACGGGGCTTCTCCCTCCAAAGACAGAACGGTCAATCCGGAACCGGTTGCGAAGAAGACGTGTGTGCCGTCGGTTGTGATATCATAAACGCGATTTCCCGAAAGACCATCCGATGTGTCATAGCTGGTCCACCCTCCATCGTGATAGACAGTGACGCCATTGAGATGACCAATAAACGTATAGTCTGGAAGGGTAAGGATCGCGGTCACTTCATTGGGTAGATTGGCCCGCAGGTTATCGTCGAGCGGAAACCGGTCGTCACTGTAACCCAACATAAAATCGGCAGAAAAATCGTCCAAAAGGAGGGACCCCGTGATCCCTGCGATGGTGTGCGTGTTAGGCATGGTGTACGATTCATCCGCATCCACAAGCGAAGTTGAGGCATCCTCCGCCTGGAGCAGACTCAACTCAACGTTGAGTACCTCTGAGAAAGGCAGGCTCAGGGTCGCTCCGTAGAAGTAGCGGTTGTACTCCACGTAGCCGCCCAAGCCGCCACGAGCACGCTCGTAATCGATCCGAATCGTATCTTCGTCTCCAACCTCTATAAACAGGATCAACGTACCGACCTCATAGTCGATCGAGTAGTGGACGTCGCGTTCAAGAAGTTTTTCGTTCAGGTAAACCTTTTCGCTTCCCGACAGAATTGAGAGACCCAGCGTAAACACCTCGCCGGAGACCGTGTAGTCAAACGTCACACGGATCGAGTTCTCCTCCACCTCGAAGAAACGCTCCGGGAAGTCAAGCTCGATGATTCCCTCGTCCGGGAAGATCACAAATCGGTAGTCCGACAGGTCCGGATCGGTAATCGGCCGGAAGGTTCCTCCATCCAGGATCACCTCCACGACAACCGAGTCCTCCTCCACCCCGGTTCGATCGAGATCATAAAAGCGTTGTCGTCCTCCCCCTGCAACGAGATAATCGTGTCCATCAACGACGATAGACACGAACTCCGCAAGTTGTTCGAGGAAAACTCGTTCATAGTCAGTATCTTCGTTGAAGGGATAACGTTGTTTGTCAGTACCCGTGAGTTCCTCCTCCTCGTTGTACATTGTGATCGCGTCTTTTAATCGTTTGCGTAGAAGGCTTCTGGGTTCTGTTGTTAACAGAAGGACATCCTGTGCGTTGCTAGCCACAGCAAAGCTGCTCTCCGAGAGCTCTTCGGAAGGTTCTTCGACAACGACACCGAACAGGTAAGAAAGTCCGTAAGTTTCAAGAAGTTCTTGCAACCCTTCCGATGGATCAAAGGCAAGCTCAACCTCAGAGAACCCCTCAACGAAAGGCGTTCCCAACTCGTAATGATAAAGTCCATCGATGTGATCCAAGTACGGTTGCTCTTCCCAGGACTGTTCAGGATCAGTAGCCGAGAAAACAACCTCCTCGCTAGCGGTGCGGCCCACGAATGTCTTTGACTCCGAGATCCCCTCGATCTGGGAGAGAATGCCGGTGAGCTGTGCTTCGCCGATTTGTCGGTCGAGGCGGATTCCTTTGAGCGCCTTGTTGTAGACGGCAAAAGCCTCCTTCCCGGTGATCGAAAAGTCGCCGAAGACCCCCTGTAAATCCCCAGCATCCAGACCCATCGTGAGAGACTGCATACTGTCTTCTTCTTGATCATTGAAGTGCGCGTCAATGGTGAGCAATGAAATGGCCTCACCATGGATGTCAACCTCGAGAGTCTGATCGAGGAAGAACATATAGGGCGCCATCCCAACCTGAGCCAGTCCAGTCGCATTACCTAGGCCGTAACGGACGGTCCACGTCTTCTGCCCACTAATGTCAGCCTGGAAAGACTCCTCGTCGTCTTGAGAAAAAGTGGGAAGAGCAACCAGAACAAGGCAAACCCAGGCAATCGCCAACACGCTTGATTCCAGGGCCCATCTTCCTCGCAGAGCCTTTGTTTCTGTCCGCATGACGTCTCCTTCCCTTCTCAGAACCTGAAGGTGAGAGAGACACGATGACTGCCACCGAGCTCAGAATGGATGGCATACGCCCAGTCAACATGGAAATTGGCAAATCGCACCGTAAGTCCAAGAGTGGGACCGACATCAGCAATACCGACACGAGCAGCCAGACCGCCGACCCAGGCCTCAAGGCCAATTGCAAGTTGTGGATTCGCAGAAAAGAGACCGGAGGCCTCAAAAACGGTATTCCAATGGACTCCCTCAGACGGCCTCAAAGTCATTGCCGCCCCAAGCCGGCAGGAACTCTCCCACTGCTCTGTATGTCCGTCCCCGTAAGCAATCGGTGAAGCAAAAGGGTTTTCTACCAAAAGGCCCACCCGTATGATATCCGTGACAACAAGGAGGACCGGGTCAACAGCCCACCCAAAGGCAGTGTACGGCTGTGAAACTCGATAGAGCTTCGCCCGCACACCCAGACCCACCGGTCCAAAGTGAATCCCGGAGGAAATGATTCCTGCTTGGCTCACGTAGCGGATTCCCCCTTCCCCTGTAGAGATCCACCCTGAGTCCAGTTGAAGCCAACTTACTCCGAAGTACGGGAAGCTAAGGCAGAGCGCACCGTACGTTACCCCGCCAAATTGCTGACTGAAAAACGACGTAACCCCAATGCGGTCCATCCATCCAAGGCCGGCCGGATTGTAGAAGGCCGCGTTCTCATCGTCTGCCAGCGCGAGGAAAGCTCCGCCCAGCCCGGAGGGACGCGCTCCTGTTCCCAGCTGAAAGATCGTAGCAACGTTCATGTACTCGGTGCCATTGCCCACGACACCCAAGAGGACCACTCCGATCAAGAGAGCAATCCACGTCCACCTCATCTCGCAATCACCAACTTCCCGATCTCCGAACTTCCGCTGTCGGTAAGGAGAAGGAAGAGGTAAAGGCCACTTCCCAGGGCGTTTCCTCTGTTTGTCGCCAAGTTCCAGGAATACTCATCTCCATCTAGAGGCAATTCCGTCTCAAACAGGAGTTTTCCCGCGATGTTGTAGACGTGAAGTGTCGCCGTTGTTGCTTCTATGGGAAGCTCGTACGTAAATGAAGCACTTTTCTGAACAGGATTTTCTGCAACCGTAATCACAGGGCGCTGGGCTCCGTTTTCTTCCGGCAACGGCTCCACCGTAGCAATAACGGCTTCCGTATCGATTTTTCCCCATCCCCACCGTTCATTTGGAACCACACCAGTATACGCATCACTCACCGCGGTGTTCGACAATCTCGTCCGGATCTCGGCGGCGGTCAATTGCGGATCGACCGAGAGCATTAGCGCAGCGACTCCACTCACGTGCGGCGCGGAGATACTCGTTCCGGCCAGCATTGTATGCTCTTGATCAGGATGGGCAAGGTATCCCTGAGACGGGCTGTCAACGGAGAGGGCTGCTGCAACCCACGCCCCGGGTGCAGCAACCTCCGGCTTCTGGCGCCCGTCACGCGTTGGACCCCGACTTGAAAAAAAGGAGAGCGCACCGATCGGATACTGGCTAGAGTAGTCTTGCTCACCGGAAAGCGACGGCCACTGTGCCTTAGTGTTGAACGCCCCCACAGTAATCACTCGGTCGGCATTCCCCGGTTCATCAATGGTGGACGCGGAGTCCCCCCCGAGGATCGCCCCCTCACCAGAGGCAATCCACCCGTCGAACCGTCCTCCTCCTCTATCATCACGAACGGTGATGGTCCACAGGTTCCCTAGAAGAAGATTGCTCAGCATCACCAGGGCTTCGTTGTCTCCGTTGTTTGGGTTTGCTTCGCTTGAAGCGTTATCCACGTAGGCGCTTCCAAAACCACTGTTGGCAAAACCGACGAAACCCGTAGAGACCACTAGAGGTTCGCCGCTGGGCGGAGCAACGGTGATCGTGAACCCCGATCCGCCTGGGTACCACAAGGTGAGTTCAACAGAATCAGAGGATGGATCGACGGCAAAGGTGCTCGAGTCGCCGTTCAGCGTGTGCGAAATGTGGATGAATTGATCGCCTTCGTTCCCCGCAGAGACGACGATCACCTGCCCCGCTGCTGTAGCAAGCTCGTCGAGCCCTTGTTCGAATAGGCTTGTGCCGTCGTGCGGCCCATCGTGCCCGCCCAAGCTGAGATTTACAACCGCAGGAAGCCCGAGTTCCTCCGCCCGGTCGAAGATATAGGCCACTCCAGAAAGGATGTCCGAGGTATAAAACGACGTCTTCACCATGATTATCTGAGCTTCTGGAGCCACTCCAACAAACCCGGCCCCGGAGGAAGAACCATCACCGGCCGCGACCCCCATCACGTGGGTGCCGTGTCCATCTTCATCTGCTTGGCGCACGATACCTTCCCAAGAATCAAAGCCGAAAGCCAGGTCACTCTCAATGTCCGCCTTGCTGTAGTACGTTCCGAAAAAACCGCTCGTTTGATCCCAGATGTTAAGAATCCGTGAAGACTCCTCGAATCCATCGCCATCCGCATCGTAACGGAAGTCAAGGTGGGTATAGTCTATTCCGGTGTCCACCGCGCCCACGATGACACCCTCGCCAAGCACCGGTGGAGAGTCCTCATGCACAAGGTCTACCCCGATGGCGGGAAGGCTTCGATCGAGCTTCGGTTCGGTTTGCCAGGCCGGCTCAACGTATATGACGTCCGGTGAAGCGGCGAGCTGTAACAGCTCTGCTAGACTCACGGCCATACTAAGTATCGTGCCTGTGCTCATCTGTACCGGCAAACCGAGGAAACGTTTCCCCCATACGGAGCGTGAAACCTTCACCAAGACACCTACTTGTTCCACTTCTCCCGGTGTGGCAAAGAAGACCTGCGACGGAAGGAACAAGCCCGCTGCCGTGAAGATCTGCATTCTGGAGGCGAGAGTTGCGAGGTCGAAGGAATCCGTTGTGCTTGCCCGAGCCAGCAACTCTCGCAGAGAAGGATGAAGCCGCTCCTGACCCGCCGATGCACCCACGCCAACAAGAAAAAGCGTGGCGAAAAAAAGCAACGCAAAAACGAACTTCCGCATCCAGTTTCCCCCTCAAACAGGGAAATGATTGTATCCTACTGACCTTGACCACACAAAATTCCTTCAATCGGAAAGCGGTCGCGCCCACGCCGCTACCGTGCCCGGTTAGGAGAAGACGTGGCCTAGCAGTGCAAAGGCACCCTGCCTAAAAACACGAGCACCCTTCCAGTCTCTCGCACCGACGGTAACGAATGCCACAGACGGGCTCGTTCATCGCTCAGCTGGCTTCGCTGGCTTCAAGTGCATTGCACCTCCTTTACAAGCTCAGAGCGCCTGGCTATCATAGAATCCAGCCGCGGACTGACAACGGCGGTATTGGCCAAGCGGGAATCACTTCGGACCTCAGTGTTGGCAAGGAAGCGAAAAAGGATCAAGTAACCGATGAATACTGCTCCTGACGGACTCGCCGATGAGGAGATGCTCCTTCGCTACAAGCAGACCGTAGAACGGGTAATCCCTCATCTGCCAGCGAAGAACGGCGTCGTTGATATTGACTCGATCTGGGTAGAGACATCCATTCCCTTCGTACTGTTACAGGCGATCCTCACCCAACCGAACCTTGTCCTTCCAGAACATGTTGAGCGCATCAATACAAAATCGAAGTTGCGTCTAGGAGAACAGAGTGGACGGTCAAAACGAAAACGTAGACGTAAAGTTCGGCACTGACGGCTGGCGCGGAATCATCGCACGGGAGTTCACGTTTGATAACGTGGCCCGCGTGGCTCAGGCAACCGCCGAGTTCCTCCTCTCCCCGAACCGTAAACAGCTGGACATCTACCGCGATTGGGGGGCAGAATACAGGACTGCTGCCAACGGAGCCGTTATCGGCTACGACATGCGCTTTCTCTCACGCGAGTTTGCGCATTACTTCGCTCGAGTGCTCTACGACAGCGGGATCCCAGTGGCTATCGCCGGAGATCCGGTGCCCACCCCTGCGCTCTCCTATGCCGTTGTCGATCGCCGCGCTGCCGCGGGAATCATGTTCACCGCAAGTCACAACCCCCCCATCTACAACGGTATCAAGTACAAGGCCGAATATGGCGGTTCTGCCCCCGGCGAGGTCACCTCCGCCGTGGAGCATCTGCTTCCCGCACTGATTCCCCATCCACAAACGCCCGAGGGGGCCATCGAGGAATCCGATCTCAGAGCCTCGTTTTTGGCCAAAGTTCGTACCTTGGTGGACTCTGATCGGCTTACCGCTGCACCGATACGGGTTGTCGTCGATTCGATGTACGGATCGGCCCAAGGATACGTTGCCCAGCTTCTGTCCGAGTACGGCGTTGCCCACGTGCAGATCCGGGGAACACGAAACGTACTCTTCGGAGGCAGAAAGCCTGAACCACTCGAAGAAAATCTCATTCCCCTAAGAGCGGTAATCGCCTCCATGCGACGACGCAAGCAACCGTTGATCGGCGTGGCGACAGACGGCGACGGTGATCGCATCTCCGCAATGGACGAGAAGGGCGGTTTCATCGATGCTCACCGTACCTTTGCCCTCCTTCTCCGCTACTTGGTGGAGGAACGCGGGTGGCGTGGAGCGGTCGTGAAGTCGTTCGCATTGACGGACATGGCAGAGGCACTCTGCCAGGAGTACAACCTCGAATTGATCGAGGTTCCAATCGGGTTCAAATACGCCTGCGAACAGATACTAAAACGGGATGTTCTGATTGCCGCAGAAGAGAGTGGAAGCATTGCCATCCGGGGCCACATCCCTGAGCGCGACGGGGTCCTTCTCTCGCTCCTACTGGCTGAAATTGCGGCAACTGCAGAGGGTCCGATGAGTGCAGTAGTAGACAGGTTGTTAGCGGACGTGGGACCGCATGTCTACCATCGGCACGATGTTGAGCTGAAAGAACGCATCGAAGTAGTTGCTCGTCTGAGCGAGACACCCCCAGAACAGTTTGCCGGTCAACCTGTCCGCGCGGTGGAAACCCTGGACGGCGTGAAGCTTCGTTTCGACAAGGGATGGCTCCTGTTACGCGCTTCCGGCACGGAACCGATCCTGCGACTCTACTGCGAGATGCCGACTGAAAAGGATGTTTACACTGTGTTAGCAAAGGCGGAAAAACTGGCACGCGGGGGACTTTCGCTATGGTAGAGGAATACACGTTCAGAGAGATCGAGGATCGCTGGCGCGATTTCTGGCGCGAACGGGGGCACTTCAAAGCGGACACGTCCGACACGACAAAGAAGTTCTACTACCTCAACATGTTCCCGTATCCTTCAGGATCTCTTCACGTCGGCCATGGGAGAAACTACATCATCGGCGACGTGGTCACTCGCTTTTACATCATGCGGGGCTACAATATCCTGAATCCAATGGGCTGGGATGCCTTCGGACTTCCCGCGGAGAACGCCGCAATCGACCGTGGAATTCACCCCCGCGAGTGGACCCTTGCCAACATCGCCGAAGCGAAGGAGCAGTTCCGCGCCTGGGGGATCGAATACGATTGGGACCGCGAGGTCACCACGTGTCTTCCCGACTACT
>CAZDDA010000023.1:0-15080 GCA_964504085.1 uncultured Thermotogae bacterium
ACATCATTCTGTCTCGCATGGTCCGGGCGCTTAGAAGAACGCCACCGACGCCGCCCCGGGAGGATCGGTGGGAAGGTGCAACAGCCAGTACTTCTTCCCGGCGATGAACTGCTCCCGGTGGATCTCGAAGGAGACAATCGCGTTTCCCGGAATGATGTAGTTGATCTGGGCGCCGTTGGCTTCGTACCCCTGCCCGCTGATGTCGGTCAGAGCAAGGGTCGTGACGGTTGCGTCCTCGGCCGGAGGATGCGTCAGGCCCACGTGAAGGTAGAACACCGAGTCCGGAATCGGAACACCATCGAGGGTGAGTTGACCGAAGACCGCAAGGCCCTCTATATCGGATTCCAACAAGACTTCCTTCACCATGGTCGAGGTAACAAGAACCTCGTCGCTGGCACGACATCCGGTGGCCTTGACCACCGTTACGCGGTACGTTCCCGGCCTGCTTACAGTGATTGAAGCCATCTGGCCGACGGTCACACCCTCCATGTCTTCCCACGTCACTGTGTATGGTTCGCCGCCGGCATTGACTGTCGCGGTCAGCGTGGCCTCCGGTTCACTAATCGTGAGTATCTGGTCAGCCCCTGCATCGACGGTCGGTGGCTCGATATTCTGAACTACGGTGACCGAATCGGTCGCTGAGCAGCCGTTGGCCCCGGTGACGGTAACGGAATAGATCCCCGGCTCACTGACGGTGATCTCGGCGGTGCTGGCCGAGCCACCGCCCGGCTTCGTCCACTCGATGACATAAGGCGGTCGTCCTCCCGATACGCTTGCGGTCAAATTGACCTCGGTGATCACGCACGTCAAAGCCGCGTCGACTACGGCATCGACGACCGGCGGCTCGATGTCCTGAGTTACGGTGGCCGAATCGGTCGCCGAGCAGCCGTTGGCCCCGGCGACGGTGACGGAGTAAGTCCCCGGCTCACTCACGGCGATCCGGGCGCCGCTCCCGACCACTCCTGCCCCCGGCTTCGTCCACTCGATGACATAAGGCGGTCGTCCTCCCGATACGTTTGCAGTCAGGTCGACCGCGGTGGTTGCGCAGGTGAGAACCTCATCGACGACTGCATCGACGGTCGGCAGCTCGACGTCTTGGCCGACGGCGACCGAATCGGTCGCCGAGCAGCCGTTGGCCCCGAAGACGACCACGGAGTAGGTTCCCGGTTCGGTCACGGTGATCCGAGCGGTGCTGCCGATCACCCCCACCCCCGGCCTCGTCCACTCGATGGTGTAGGGCGGTCTACCGCCGGAGACGTTGGCGGTTAGGTTGACCGCGCTGACCGAACAGTTGAGAGATCCATCGACGACTGCATCGACGGTCGGCGGTTCGACGTCACGGTCCACGGTGACGGTATCCGTAGCAGAACAGCCGTTGAACCCCGTAACCGTGACGGAGTAAGTTCCCGGCTCACTGACGGTGATACAGCCGCCGCTCCCGACCACGCCTTCCCCCACCTTCGTCCACTCGATGCAGTAGGGCCGCTTGCCTCCGCGAACGTTGGCGGTGAGAGTGACCTGGGTCTTTGTGCAGGTGAGGAGTCCGCCGACCACCGCCTCCAGAACCGGCGGCTCAATGTTTTGGCCCACGACGACGGTATCCGCGGCCGAGCAGCCACTGGCCCCGGTCACCGTAATGGTGTAGGTTCCCGGCTCGCTCACGGTGATAGATGCCGTATTTCCAACCACTCCCTCCCCCATTTTGGTCCACTCGAAGCTGCACGTTGATGCTCCTTCAGATACAAAAGCAGTGAGAGGAACCTCGGTCCGCGAACAGGTGAGGAGCTGATCGGCCACGGCCTCCACACACGGGATGGCGGGTATGCATCCCACGTTGGGCACACAGGGATCAGGTGCACCGTCACAGTCGACATCCGGGCACCTGACGCACCCCGGGATGGCCGCGCTCGGCACGCATCGCGCGGCTGAAGTATACGTGAGGGGAAGTGGGCAGCCGGTCGGAGACACCATCAGCGGATACGAATCGCCGAGTGGTGAGTAGGGTACATCGCCAATCCCGTCTCCATCGCAGTCGTAGCCTTGGTAGTCGCTCCAGAAATTCCCTACTCCACCGCAATACCAACGGGTTCTCCGTTCCGGGTCATACCCTGCGTGATCGTTCCAGATGAAGGCATTCTCCGTGAAGGTATTCTCTTTGGAGCCTACGCTCATGGCCGCTCCGAAGCGATTCTCGGCGATCAGATTCCCGGCAACTGCATTGTAGTGCGAATTTTCCAGTAGGATCCCGCGCTTGCTTTTCAGCAGCTGACATCCCTCGATGATCCCGTTGGTCACGCTGTTAAAGTGGATTGCAGCGGTCGATGCACTCTCGATTATGCAGTTGCGGATTACGAAGTAGTGCGTGGTGTGATCGACGTAGATCCCAAAGCCAGCGCCCTGGGGAACGATGTGCCAACCCTCGATGATGTAAGGATTCTCTCTGGTTCCACAGCCTGACACCACACCGTTTTCGCGGGTGAAGCCGTCATGGCCGTAGATGTAAATCGGTTCGCGATTTCCCCACCAACGGAGTTCTTCCCTTGCCTGCCCGCCGGCAAGCACGACTGACAAAAGGATGAAAACAACCGTTGCCCCTGCAAGAATAGCCTTCCTGCGCATCGTCGCCTCCTTGAACGCGCCAGTCTTCGAAAATCACAATGGACGAGTTCCTGTCTGAATTTAGAGTATAGTGGCGTTGCGGTCTTGTGTCGGTAACGCGCGTTACACCCTGGGCCGGCAGGGGCGGACAGCCATCGAGATTGGGAGCCTGTGGGAAGGTTCAGCAGGCCTGCGTCATCCCGCTCTTTCCACTCCCACAGCGGCGAAGAAGACGTCCTCCAAATCCTCTCCCGGGAAGCGCTGCCGCAACTCGGGCAGTGTCCCCAAGGCGAGCAGTTGGCCGCCGTAGAGAATACCGATGCGATCGCACAGTTTCTCCGCCACCCGCATGATGTGAGTGGAGAGAAGGATTGTGCGGCCCTGCTGCCTGAGGCGACAGATCGCGTCGAGGACTGCTCGTGCCGCCATCACATCCAGTCCGAATGTCGGCTCGTCGAGGATGAGGACCGGCGGGTCGTGGAGGATGCAGCGGGCAAGAGAAAGCTTCTGCTTTTCACCGGTGGAAAAGGTTCCCACCCGGCGGTCAGCAAGTCCTGACAGGTCAAGCATGGTGAAGATCTCCGCACTGCGACGGCCGATCTCTTGCTGCGGCATCCTGGTGATCCGACCGAAGAAGCGCAGCGTTTCACGCGCAGTGAAGCGGTCGTACAGACCGGTCTCCGTGGCCAGAAACCCGATCCGCTCCCGCACCCGTCCGGGCTCAGACCGAGTGTCGAATCCGGCTACGATCACGCTGCCTGACGTGGGTGTGAGGATCGTGGCCAGCATGCGCAGTGTCGTCGTCTTTCCGGCGCCGTTTGGTCCCAACAGACCGAAGATCTCACCACTGGTGCAAGAAATGGACAGATCCTCAACGGCGCGGATCCCACCGTGCCGTGTCTGGAACACCTTTGTCAGATTCCGAGTCTCGACCATCACGTCGTTCATAGAGTCTGCGCTCCAACCATTTCCTGAAGGACCTCGGGGATGCGAATCTCACCGTCCTGCGTCTGATTGTTCTCCAGGATGGCAGCCATTAGACGAGATGTGGCAAGGCCGGATCCGTTGAGCGTGTGCACGAATTGCGGCTTTCCTCCCGCAGCCGGGCGATACCGGGTGTTCCCGCGTCGTGCCTGAAACGCCTCACAGTTGCTGCACGAGGACACCTCGTAGTAGCGTCCTTGAGCGGGAAGATAGACTTCGAGGTCGATGGTCTTGCTCGACTGCTGTGCCAGATCCTGCGTTGGAAGAAGGGTCACGCGGTAATGGACGCCGAGTGCCTGCAGCACGCTCTCGGCATCGGCAACGAGCCCGTCGAGCTCGGCATAGGAAGTCTCTTGGCCGGTGTATTTGAACAACTCCACCTTGTTGAACTGATGGACGCGGATCAGGCCGCGCTCGTCTTCTCCGTACGTCCCCGCCTCGCGACGAAAGCAGGGCGTGTAAGCAACGTAGTTCCGCGGGAGCGTTTCCTCATCTAAGATCTCGTCCCTGTGGAGGTTGGCAAGCAGGCTCTCTGCCGTCGGATTGAGCCACAGGTCGTCCTTCTCACAGTGATAGGAATCCTCGGCGAACTTCGGCAACTGCGAAGCGACGAAAAAACTGTTGGAATTGGCAACAAACGGTGGAATGATCGGCACGTATCCGCGTGCCGCATGGTGGAAGAACATGAACGCAATGAGCGCCATCTCCAGCCGTGCCCCCATTCCTACGTACATGGGAAAGCGAGATCCAGCAATCGCCGCGCCGCGCCGGAAATCCAACAGGCCCTTTTCCTCGCCGATCTCCAGGTGCGGCTTCACGGAAAAATCAGTACGCGGTCGCTCGTTGAAGCTTCGCAACTCAACCCGCTCCTCCTTTGTCCCCACCGGGACATCGGGGTGAGGCACATTGGGAAGCAGGGAAAGCAAATGATCGATCTTGGAAGCGGCCTCTTTCAGCGTGCCGTCGAGTGCAGAGATCTGCGCTGCGACCGATGACAGGGAGGCGATCAACTCGGTGGCATCCTTCCCTTGTTGTTTGAGATCGGCTACCTGTTGTGAACCGCGGTTGCGTCGCGCCTTCAGTACTTCTACCTCTTGGATCAAGGATCGACGGGCTTTGTCCAGTTCCAAAATCTCCGCGATGCGAATCGACGGATCTCTGGCCTGAAGCCTTCTTTCCACACCCGTTGGATCCTCACGCAGCCGGTTGATGTCGAGCATGATATACGCCTCCGCGCGGCAGATTCTAGGTGAAAGCAGGATTTCAAGCAACCAGGCTCCGGTTTAAGCGTAGCGCAGCGCGGGCTATAATCACCCTCGCCGATGAAATTCAAGTGGAAAACGAAAAAACGATTGTTCATCCTCAGTTTGGACGGGGTTCCGTACTCGTTCCTACAAAAGGGGATCTCGGCTGGGAGATTCGTAAACATCGATCGCCTGGGAGAGATGGTCGAGACCAAGTCGGTATTTCCCCCGGTCTCCTCGGTGGCCTGGGCCACATTCGCAACGGGTGTCAACCCGGCCAATCACGGAATCTTCGGCTTCATCGATCGAGATCCTGCCACGATGACCCAGCGCATTCCGACGAGCCGCGATCTTGTCTCACCGACCATCTGGCAGATGCTGAACGACGCCGGACGGCGCACGGTTGCGATGAACGTTCCGCTGACCTACCCGCCGCGAGAAGTGAATGGCGTCATGATCTCCGGGTTTCTGTGCACCAAGCTGGAGCAGGGAGTGCAACCGCCGTCGCTCCTGCCGCGCCTGAGGCGGCTCGACTACCGCATCGATCCCGATCCCACGCTGGCCGCAGAGGACAGAGCCGGTTATCTCGACGAAATTGTCACTACGCTGCGTGCCCGCCGCCGCGCCCTTTTCTCACTGCTAGAAGGGCGGTGGGATGTTTTCATGTGCCACGTGATGATGACCGATCGGATCAATCACTTCTTCTGGGCCGACGGACACGAGGAAGGCAGTGCGTTCTACGAGGCATTTTGGCAGTTCTACGACGAGATCGATGCCCTGGTCGGCGCAGTCGATGCCGCTCTCGCCTCGAACGCGGAGTTTCTCGTTTTGTCCGACCACGGGTTCTGTCGCCTGGGTCACGAGGTCGATCTCAACGCCTATCTGGCAGAAGGCGGCTTTCTTCGCTTCAAAGACAACGGGGAAGGCCTGTCCGGTATGGATCCGTCCTCGCGGGCGTACGGTCTTCTGCCCGGCCGGATCTACGTCAATCTTGCGGGTAGGGAGAAATCCGGCGCGGTCCCCGAAACGGAGTACGATCGCTTGCGAGAAGAGCTCTCTGCTTTCTTTGACAAGCTCAACGACCCACAGGGACACCCAGTCGTCTCGAAAACGGTCTATCGGGAGCAAGCGTATGCGGGCAAGCTCATCAAGCAGGCTCCCGACCTCGTCCTCCTTCCCCACGATGGCTACGACCTCAAGGCCCGGTCTTCACCCGGGCCGGTGTTCGCCCCTGCCGAGCGCCGAAGTGGAATGCATACCTACGATGACGCCTTTGCCTTGCTGCGTGGCAGGCGATTGCGCGTCGGGGGCTCGATCCTCGATGTGACGCCGGTCCTGTTTGAACTCCTCGGACTGCCCGTCCCTTCGCACCTCGAGGGAGGCTCCCTCCTGTCCGAAGGGGGTGGGCGGTGAAGTTGTTGATCTACTCCAAGGGTCTCTACTCGACGTGGATATACTACAGCCCCGATCGCATCCTGTTCGACGCCGGAGAGGGTGCAAGCTCCATTCTCGGAAACAAGGCGTTTGCGATCCGGCGCGTCTTTCTCTCCCACGGACACGCGGACCACATCGCCGGATTGGTTGGATTGGTCAACATCCGCAACAACGCCATGGGAGACAAGGAAAAGGAATTGGCGATCTACTACCCGAGAGGCAACTCCCTCATCTCGGAGATGATGGCCTTTCTAGCGCGGACGAACAGGCACCTGGCCTACGGTCTGGAATGGGTGCCCCTCGAATCGGGCGATCGGGTGGAACTCCTTTCCGGACAGATGCCGCGCTACGTTGAGGCCTTCGACACCGTCCACGTGCACAACGAGCCCTCTCTCGGGTACAACGTTGTTGAGGTCCGTCATCGGCTGCGACCGGACCTTACAGACGCCTCTCAGGAGGAGATTGTCCGGTTGGTGCAAGAAAGGGGGAAAGACGCAGTGACTGCGTCATACGACCAGCGCCTGTTCTCCTACGGCGGAGACTCCGTGGCCATCAAACCGTCCCACATCGAAGACACCGAGATCCTGTGCCACGACACGACGTTTCTCGATGAGCGAGACCGCAAGGAGTACAAGCACGCCACCCTTGCCGAAGCCATCACCACGGCAAGGGAGGCTCGAGTGAAAAAAGAGCTGATCTGCTTTCACATCTCCAGCCGCTACAAGGGCAAGATCAAAGAGATCAGTGCCGCCAGTGGGCGGTACGAGGGCCTGGATTTCAAAGTGACTCTCGTCCCACCGGGGAAGATCTTTGCGGTGGAGTGAGGAGCTTCGCAAGGGAATCCGCGCTGTCGCCAGCTAGGTGTCTTCTTCATGACCACGACGTCGTGTTGTGTGCGTGGTTGGGAGAATCGCTTCTTTGCCATTCCCACCAGCGCTTAGTGCGGAATCCCAGGCTGGCAGCCACCCCGATCCCGGCAATCACTCCCCACAAGATGATCGGCTTTGTGGCGTAGGCATCGAGGAGTAGCCCACCGACGAACGGGCCGGTCGACCAACCGAGAGCTTCCGTTAGCCCAAAGAATCCCATGTAGCGTCCCATCTTTTCCTCAGGGGCCATGTTTGCGACGCTGGTCATTGCACTGGGGGAAAAGACGACTTCCCCGAACGTAATGAGGATCATCGATCCCATCAACCAAACAAACGATGGGGCCACCGCCACCGACAGATACCCCAGCGCGAAGAGGAGGCAGCCGAGGGCCAGGGCGCGTCTCGCTCTTATCCTACCGGCCAGAAGTGCGGCCGGCCATTGAAACAGCACGACGATTACCCCGTTCAGCGTGTAGATCAATCCCAGTTGCACTTCGCTGATCCCGATGAACTCCGTGGAGAAGACCGACAGGGTACTGGCGAACTGTCCCATCACGAGGAACAGCATCACGCTGAAGGTACAGAACATGAGGAACCGACGGTCCCGGCCCGCCGCGAGGACACTTCGCAGTTCGAACCGCTCCTGCTCGCGCACGCGGATCGATTCCGTAGTGAACAGGACAACCAGTACAAAGCCGATCAGACTGGTCGCCGCCGTCAGCAGGAATAAAGAGGAGTACGAGACGGTGAGCAGAAACCCTCCCAGCGCCGGTCCGGCCGCCCATCCGGCGTTCGTGCCAATTCGAAGCACACCGAATGCCTCCACCCGGTGCTCGGCATCGACAATGTCCGCGACCATTGCGCTGATCCCGGGTTGGGTCATCGCACCTGCGAATCGCACGGCGAGGAATGCCGCAGCGACAACCAGCAGCGGTGCACGGACGTGAATTACGTAGGCCATGATCAGGAAGAGGATCGTTCGTATCGCCATCGCAACAGTAATCAGCGGTTTGCGACCGATGCGATCGGCCAGCTCGCCGCCGATGATCCGACCGACGGAGCTAATCAACGCTGAGATCAGCATGATCGTCCCCACGACGGTCATCGGAACACTCAGTTCGCGATAGAGATACAGGCTGACAAACGGCATCGCCGCGCCGAAGCCCGCCGCAACGATCAGCCGAGCAGCAAACAGGACCCACAGGCGGCGGTCGTAACGTTGGAAGAGGTCGCTCAGTCGATTCGCCATTGCCTTTGACTCATGAGCTCACACTGAGGGATGACACACGGTGAAAACCGTACTTCGAGCATGCGGACATCCTACCCACAGAAACACGCTGCTACAACTCAATTGCCGCTACATTAAAATAGGCCGGGCTTCTTCATCCTCGTTGAACCTAAAGCCCCAATATGTATGCCTGACGTCCTGGTGAGATACCGTTCTTCACGCAAACCGTTTTTGCTGCCTTGCTTCTCGTTCGTTAGACTGACGTTGATTGAGAACAAGGAGGGAGCTCTGAGGTTGCAGATTGTGGCCTCAAGATCGGTACTCAGGTGAGAGAATGAGCCTGCCGAAAGACATCAAGAAGCTTATGTTCCTTTGGAACAGCACAATCAAGCCCTGGTCCAGAGACGTGCAGAAGATTCTGGGTGACTTGGCTAGGGTCAGCAAGAAGGGGCTCACTGTCGAGTAGCTCGACACCAAGGACATGCTAGCAAGTGAACGGGGTCGCATCTTGCAATCCAGCAGCAGAATCTAGCGCATCAATCTGGCGGGAACCCAGGTACGAAGCTCACCAGTATGGGATTAGGTCTTGTTTCATGCGACAAAAAAGCAAGATCTGTCAGAGTTGCGTTTTTCGTTCAGTCAACGGCGATCATGACGTTGGAAGCCTTAATCACGGCATATGCCGCCTTGCCCTCCGCTAACCCCAGTGCTTCTGCCGATTTCTTGGTGATCACGGAAACGATCTGGCTACCGCCGGGCAGTTCGATCACCACCTCGGTGTTGACCGCCCCGGGATTGATCTGCTTGACAGTGCCCTTCAGCATATTCCTGGCGCTGATCTTCATCTTTCCCTCTTGTATCATTTCAGTATGATTCAACCCTATTATAGTATAGAATGTCCGCGAAAGTCAAACCAGGGGGATCGGGAGACACGTACCCTATTTCGTCGACTTCCTTCCTGCCTTTTGGAGTCGAAGCGTCCGCCCGGTAATACCTTCAAGATGCTCCAGAATCGAATCGCTGCCAAGGGGCCTTCCCGTTCGCAGGGCTGTGGGGGCTGGTCTTTCAATTCAGGGCTAGGATCTATAGCACATCAATCTGGCGAGAACCCGGATACGAAGCTCATAATTTCTCAAGAAGCAGCCTGAAATAGGGCTGTACCCCTCGGATCCCTCGAAGAGCGAGGATGTTGGGGCGAGATCGACGCACTGAACAAGCAGCGTTCTGGATAGGATTCAGCCTCCCCCGATGCGCTTTGACAAGGAATGAATCTTCGCTCCTCTGCTATTTGCGTCGGTCCACGCTTGCATGTAGGGTGAAGTGAGATTTCTTCTTAGGATAAGGAGATGATGAGGGATGTCTTTGGAAGAAAACAAGGTCTTGGTTCGCTGTGGCATAGAGGAGGTATTCAACAAGAGGAGCGTGGCTGCAATAGATGAGTTTTTTGCTCCCAACGTGGTTCCCCACACCCTTCCTCCTGGGGTGCCGCGCGACCGAGAGGGCTACAAACAAATGGTTACCGCGCTCCTTGATGCCTTCCCCGACTTCCGTGTGGCGATTGAGGATATGATTGCCGAAGGGGACAAAGTCGTGGCCCGTGCGTTGTCGCGCGGCACCCACAAGGGTGAATTCATGGGGATCGCTCCGACCGGCAAACAGACAACATGGACAGAGATTTTCATCTGGCGCATCGAAGGCGGGAAGGCAGTGGAAATCTGGGCTGAGGTGGATCAATTCGGGCTGATGCAACAACTCGGTGTTGTGCCTCCACCCGAGGAATTCCGGGGATGCAACCCATAATTCCTCAACGAGCAGCCTGAAATAGGGTCTGAGTCCCTCGAATCCGGAGGATGTGGGATCAGGTGCTGCACGTCCCGGAATCATTTCCTCATCCCTCCTCGAAGTGAAAGGCTCCGCGTGAGAAAAGGTCGGCGCAGGTGAGGACGACGTCTGAATCATACAGGATTCCCCGATTTGCCGTGATCTCCTCGAGTGCTGCCTCGATCCCGAGCGCAGGACGGTACGGCCGGTGGGAGGCCATTGCTTCGACCACGTCAGCCACCGCGAGGATGCGGGCTTCGAGCAGGATCTCGTCTCCGACGAGTCCTTGTGGATACCCCGACCCATCCATTCGCTCGTGGTGCTGATGAACGATGTCCGCAATCGGCCAGGGAAACTCGATTTTCTTGAGAACGTTGTATGCGACTTGAGGATGGCATTGGAGCAGGTTTCGCTCGGTGTCTGTCAGACGCGAGGGTTTGGTGAGAATCTCCGAGGGGACCGACATCTTGCCGATGTCGTGAACCAACCCGGCATACTGGAGCGCGCGAATCCTTTCCTGATCGAGCGCCATTTTCTCGGCGATGGCAAAGGCGAGCTTGGCGACCCGTTCCTGGTGGCTGGCGGTGTAAGGATCCCGCGCTACGGTCACGACGCCCAGTGCTTTGATCGTGCCCTCAAAGGCTGTTACCAGCTCCGTCTCTACGCGTTTCTGCTCTGTGATGTCCCGCGCGATTCCCACGAATCCGTCGAGATCGCTCCGCTTGGGGATGGCCGACGCACGAAATATGTGGATATCTCCGGATTTGCTCTTCATCCTCCACTCGACGCTACATGCCCGCCCGGCCATCAGTTCCTCAAAGAGGTTTTGAGCCGTGGTCACGTCTTCGGACAGGACCGCTTCCGTGAAATGGCGGCCGACCGCCTCGGCCGGGGCCCAACCGACGAGCCGCTCTACGACGGGGCTGATATAGGTGAGAAAGCCCCTCGTGTCCACACTGAAGACGATGTCGTCGATGTTTTCGACCAGCTGCCGGTACTTCTTTTCGCTTTCCACCAACGCGACCTGACGGCGCAACGATTCCAAGCTGAAGGACAGGTGGCCGACCAGCATCTCTAACAGGGCCCGCTCCCCTTCATCGAAGGCATCGGGTTCTGCCGCGTTGATCACGAGGATCCCCCATGGTTCCTCCCCGACGGCCACTGTGAACGCAATGGCCGCCGCGTACCCGTGGATCGTCGCGTCGTCCCTCCAGCGTTCATACTGCGGATCCCGAAGGATGTCTCTCGCGACAATTGGGGTAGTCGGACAGAAGGGACTCCCTTGCAGGCGTTCGACCGGGGAGATATGGCCCCAGGACAGGTCGATCTCCGTGGGCAAGTCGTCCGCTCCCGATTGGATGACTGGACGGATGCGTGTGCGTTCGGCGTCCGTTGACTTCCCGATCAGGGCACGGCGATACCCGGCGGAGACCAGCGCATCGCACAGCGATCGGAGAAGGGCCTCTTCGTCTGTGTGTCGGAACAGGGTCATTCCGAATGCGTGCAACGTCGCGAGCACGCGTCCGGCGCCCGGAGAGAGTCGATCAAAAAGGCTGACCAGTGTCATAGTGACCACTATATCCTATCACGAAATAATTATGACCTATAGCAAATAAATTAGCACAGTATTTTTCTGGAGGCGTGGAGTTACCTCCGTTTTAGTGGACAGTATAGCGCTTGACAGCTCTGTTGTCTGGGCGGCCGTGGACTCGATGCGACAGGATTGTGCTCCTCGGACCCCGTGACTGGACAAATCAAGAAGAATGTTCAAACCTTATTCTTGGCATCCACGAGGAGAACGATGTGGCGCGGGCGATGAGGGACAAGATGTGCCGACGATGTTGGATAGGAATATTACATCATAGATCTTACGGATAAGCGGGTTGCCGCCAGACTATAAAGAGCTTCCGGGATATCGCGTAATTCACTGCAAAGAGGGATCCTGTGTTGTAGCCCTGATTCGTCCGACAACTCTGTAGCACAAAGGCCACATTGCCCGTTGGAAAAGGCGCTCTTATACTGAAACCACGATGAGCGAGCAGTTGCTTTCCGACCTCAATGAAGCCCAGCGCGAGGCCGTTACTTACGGCGAGGGGCCACTTCTGATCATCGCTGGGGTGGGAACCGGCAAGACGACGGTGATCACGCGACGGGTCGCGTGGCTGATCGCCGAGAAGAAGACCAAACCCGAAGAGATCCTGGGATTGACTTTCACCGAGCGCGCCGCCGCGGAGATGGAAGAGCGGGTCGATCGTCTCGTCCCTTATGGCTACATCGAAGCGCAGATCGGGACGTTTCACTCGTTCTGCGACCGCCTGCTTCGCCAGAATGCAATCCTCCTTGGCCTTTCTCCCAACTACCGCATCCTCACCGAGGCCGAGCAGGTGATCTTCCTCAAGGAGCACCTGTTCGATTTGCCGCTTGAGCGCTTCCGTCCATTGGGAAACCCGCTCAGGCATCTAAAAGCGATTCTCACTCTGTTTTCCCGTGCCAAGGACGAGGATGTGACCCCAGCTGAATATCTGGCCTACACAGAGCAACTTGCCTCACAGCGCAAGGGGGAAGCAGGGGCAACAAAAGAGGCGCAATTGCTCAAGGAAGAACTTACCGAGCAGACCGAGCTTACCACAACGTACGAGGCCTACCAGGGGCTGTTGGCACAGCACGGGGTTGTGGATTTCGGGGATCTCATCACCCTGACCCTGAAGCTCTTTCGGGAGCATCCGCTCGTGTTGGAGCGCTATCAACAACGATTCCGCTACATCTTGGTGGATGAGTTTCAGGACACCAATTACGCTCAATTCGAGCTGCTCAAACTGCTGGCTGCTCATCGCAACTTGACGGTGTGCGGGGACGACGATCAGTCGATCTATAAGTTCCGTGGTGCCGCGATCAGCAACATCCTGGGTTTCCAAAAGGAGTACCCGGATGCGAAGATCGTGGTCCTTACCGAGAACTACCGCTCGACCCAGCCGATTCTCGATGCATCGTATCGACTGATCCAGAATAACAATCCCGACCGTTTGGAAGAGCGCGCCGGGATCACAAAGCGCCTTCACGCAGTCTGCGGAGGCGGGGCGCCGATCCAGCAACGCCACTTCGAAACGCTGAGTGAGGAGTGCGACTTCGTGGCCGAGACCATTGCCCGGGGTATACAGGATGGAAGGACCTATCGCGACTATGCTGTTCTAGTGCGAAGTAATGCTCAAGCAATGCCGTTCTTACGCGCGCTGAATCTCCTTCACATCCCCTGGCATTTCTCCGGTAGCCGCGGACTGTACGACCAAGAGGAGGTCAAGACCACCATCGCTTTCCTCCGCTTGCTCGCCGATCCGCGCGACAACCTGTCGCTGCACTTCCTGGCAAGCTCTTCCCTCTATCGAGTCGATCCGGAAGCGCTTGCCTTTGCCACCAGCTACGCCAGGCGGAAGAACAAGAGCCTGTTTGAGGTCTTTCGCATTGCTGGCAAAAGCGCTGATTTTCTTGACCTCTCCCCTGAAGGAAGAGCCGCGATGAAGAAACTCCTTGGCGATCTCACCGCGATGCTGCCGCTTGCCACGCAAGAGCGCACCGGCGAGGTTCTCTACCAGTATCTTACTGCGTGCACGGGACTCATAGAGAGTCTCTCCAACTCCGAAGATCCTTCTGATGCGCTTCGTGTGCAGAACCTGGCAAAGCTGTTTTCCATCATCGAGCGTTTTTCACAAGTCTGCAAGTACGATCGGGTGCCGTGGTTCATTGACTACTTGGACGCGCTGATCGAAGCCGGGGACAACCCGCCGGTGGGAGAGGCCGATTGGGACGTGGACGCGGTGAGCGTGCTCACGATTCATCAGGCCAAGGGGTTGGAGTTTCCGATCGTGTTTCTCGTCGGCCTGGTTTCGGGGCGGTTCCCCTCAGCGCACCGCCGCGACCCGATTCCGCTCCCCGATGCGCTTGTGAAGGACATCCTTACGACATCTGACTTTCATCGTCAGGAGGAGCGTCGGCTGTTCTATGTGGGGATGACGCGGGCGCAAGAAGGTCTGTATTTGACGAGTGCACAGGACTACGGCGGCAAGCGGCCGCGAAAGCCGAGCCTGTTCGTCTCCGAGGCCCTCGATCTTCCCGCCGCGCAGATAAAGGTGCTGAAAGGCTCGCCGCTGGCCGCCATTACCCGCCACGGTCGGGGACCGACCCAGCAAGCGGTCGAGGAGGAGTTGACCCTCGTCCCGCGCGGAGAAGAGATCCTCGAGTTGAGCCATCGCAAGATCGACGATTACCTCACCTGTCCGTTGAAGTACCGTTACATCCACGTCCTCAAGGTGCCGATTCGTCGGCACCACACCGTGATCTACGGCTACGCGATCCACCAGGCGATCAAGCAGTCCAACCTGGCTCGCCACGCGGGGCAAGAAACGTCCGTTGGCGAACTCAAGGACATCTTTCGCACGACTTGGCAGGCCGAAGGCTTCCTCACCCCCAAGCACGAAGAACTGCGGTTTCAAGAGGGCCTGGAGGCGCTCGAGCACTTCCACGCCCATGCCATCCAAGAGAAAACCGTTCCCACCTATGTGGAACGCCACTTTTCTGTTGACGAAGGCGATGTCAGAATTGTCGGAATCTTCGACCGCATCGACATTGCTGATGGGAAAGGAATTGTCATCGATTACAAAACCTCGGCGATTGCCAGTGAAGAGGACGCGGCCAAGCGGACCAAGGAGAGCCGCCAGCTTGCGATCTACGCCCTGGCCTACGAACGTCTGTTTGGTAGGCTCCCGGAGGGACTTGAGCTTCACTTTCTCACCCCGCTGCTTCTCATCGGTCGCCACAAGCCGGACCAAAGAACGATCGCTCGTGCCCTCTCTGACATCAAGACCGCCGCGGACGGAATTCGCAGCAACCGGTTTCCCGCCGAGCCGA
>CAZDDA010000024.1:0-14668 GCA_964504085.1 uncultured Thermotogae bacterium
TGACGACTTCGAAACTTGTTGCTGCCCACGGTTTGACGCTCGCATCGGGAGCAATCTTGAAGAGCGTATCATAGATTAGATCAAGATTCTGGATTACCGTAAACAGTGTCGACGCAAGAGGGTTAAGAGTCTCAAGTTCAGCGGTATTTCCGATCTTGAATGTATCAACACTCGGGTCTACAGGTTCAACGGTGACCATGTTCCAGGTGTTGTACGCGCCAAGCCCGATCATCGGAACCCAATTCTTGAACACATCGATGTTGTACGCATACGTCCCCGACAAGTGATAAAGAGGGATAGCCGGCACATCGACGGCAAGCTGCTGATTGCACGCCCAAACCAGCGGCAGGCGCTTCTCGGGGTCAATCGCTGTACGCTGAGCCTCGAGAAGGGCGTCATAGATCGGACTCACATAGCGGCCAACGTTGTTGCCGTTTTCCACAGCGCCGGATGAGTGAAACATACTGTAGAGGATGGCATCTGGGTCCAGCCTCTCCGGTCTTGCCACATTGGCGTAGGCCGCAATGCCCCAATCGCGAGCAATCTTGACCTCATTGTAATACGTTGACAACTCACTGTTGACCCATAGATCGATGTCCAACCCCAACGCTTCCAGGTTCTCTTTGAACATCAACCCCGTTTCGTATTGCATCGGAGAGTAGCCGGGGCCTTGCAGAAGAAAACGAACCGTCGGTACCTTGGTTGCAGCACCGACTCCCACCACAAAAGCCCACACCAGCAAAAGCGCCAAACAACTAACCATAACTGACCGTAGACTTCTAAGCATCTAGACCTCCTTGTACAACTCGTCACGTGGATTTCTCCTTCAGAAGCTGAGCAGCTATCGTTGTTTACCACCCCCTTCCGCAAGAACGGCCCGAGTTCAGCTAGTGGAGAGGCCAGATCATTTAACTAATTAATTTCGTGGCTGCGGTTTTTTTTCGTACCGAACCTGCATTTCATTATACGTTTAACTTTTTGTATGTCAAGAGCAAGCAGATTCTACACTAGAGGTCTGGCGTTGTCAAGTCTCGTGGGATCATGCTCGCTCATACATGTTATCGGTAGATGCGGATAGCTTTCGCGCATGTTTCTGCGGCGGGTTAGGCTTTCGCAAGCTTGGCAATGGAGGGCGTGGCAGCCAACAAGTGCTCGGATTTAAATAGAAGGGTACGCCCTTGCACCGACTTAGGGGCTAGCAGCCTGCGTTGAAATGATCCAAGCCTCTCTCTGTCACCGGCTGACAGCGTTGATCGGCGATGCCTCCTGCTTGAACGAGTGAGCCAGGGTCGTGTGTTCCCTCACTCCGCTGGTTGGGGACAAACCCGGATAGCCCGGTACACCTTCAGCAGTCGGTCCATACCTCCCGTTGCGAGCTTCTCCCCTTCACGTTCCCGCCAGAAGATCCTACTGTAAGGGCAGATTCAGCGCTTCAGGTGATAGGACATTTCGCTTGCAATGCAACCGTCAAACCCGGCCATATTGCTGCATTCCCACCTATTCAGCTTGCCGCGGGTCAACGGCTCGAGAAGGCAATTTTCCCTAATCGCTATTGCGCTTCCTTGACAAGGTGCCAGTCTTTCTCTTAGTGTGAAAAATATCCTTTTCACATGAGGAGGTGGGGTTCTTGGCTAGTAAGAAGCACCTAGTGCTCGCCCTCGACGTACATCAAAAACTCAGGAAAAAAAAGGAAGAAACTGGATTGACCGTGACGGAAATCGGTAACTCCATACTCCGTGAAACGCTGTCTCGCCCGTCCTTCGGCGAAATGGTCGGACAGAAATTGATTGAAATGGGAAGGATCTCACCCGTCGACTATGAAGAAGCACTGGCTCACGTACTGTCAGAATCGAAGGGATCTACGAATCCGTTCGTGGACTTACTACGCGTAACTCCCAACCATACCCTAGTTGGCGGCTGTTGGGAAGGGAAAGAACGCTACGTGGCTGCAGATAGATCTTACCAAATCATTGAGTGGTGGGTGGCAGATACAAAGGAACCGCCTATTGCTCACCATCATGAGCAAGCTGGGATAATAACGTGTCTTTTTGGGGGAGTGAAGATAGTAATAGACACAGAATCACACGTCCTGGGTGCTGGAGATGCAGTCAAAATTCCTGCAAGAGTTGTTCACACTGTCGCTTCCTTGACAGACAACGCTAGAACCCTACAAATCAACATGCCAGCGTGGCCCGACTTCCTCATGACCTGACACCCGGAAATCGGCCCATGTCCAAGGCTAGAACTTTGGACATAAGGTTGGAATGTTGGACGGGTTTAGGGTGTCCAGTCTCGGAATGGTGTTGACACTCCAGGCCTCCTCATGGCGTTGTTCGCGTACGGTGCCCCAGGCAGGCCAAGACAGCGCCATGGCGATGATCCTGCGTCCTTGGTGTCCAGCTGAGGGTGGCGGTCCTGGACGCGCTGCTGCTCGTCCAGGATGCAGCCCATCATCGATTCCATACAGTGTGAAGCGTCTCTTCCAGCGGTAGTAAAGCGTTCACGAGATCCCTGCCTCGCGACAGGCAGCGCTGACGTTCTCCAACTCCTTGGCGCGCTGCAGGACATGCAACCGAGAAAGGTATACCTTGTCTTCGAGGGTCATCGGCAGACCTCCCGAAGGTGGAATCTCACAATCGATGTTGACAGGAGATGCATGGAGCTCGAAGAGGGTTCTCACCGGACTTTAACAAACACTGATGCGTCGGATTTAGCATCCCTTTGTGGGTTCAGAAGAGCCAGATGAGAAAGGCGCAATACCCGGCAAACAACAGGCTGCCTTCCCATCTTCTGATCACTCGGCCCGACATGAGCGGCACGAGCGCAAGGGACAGGAAGAGCATCACCGGAAACTGGAAGAGCAGCCATTCCGACTCCACTGGGAGCGGCCGGATAAGAGAGCCAAGTCCGATGACGGCAAGGATGTTGAACAGATTGCTGCCAATGATGTTCCCTATGCCTAGATCTGCCTCCTTTCTGATCGAAGCCACAACGGTGGTGGCAAGCTCCGGCAGAGACGTACCCACAGCCACCAGAGAGAGGCCGATGATTCCCTCGCTCACGCCAAACGCTCGTGCAAGATAGACCCCAGAACCGACCAGCACCTGCGCTCCCAGAATCAGCCCGCCGAGGCCGAAGAGGAACAGCAGTCCGTTTTTCAGCGTTGACCTTCGTGTGAGTGAGGCCTCATCCGGCCTCTCCGGCTCGGCTTGACTTTCCTGGGGTTGCTCCCTGGCCGTACGAACGCTGTAGGCAAGGAAAACCACCAGTCCTGCGAGGAGGATCCCTCCGAAGGGGCGACTGATCGCCCCGCTCCAGGCCATGCCATAAAAGAGGAACGAGGCAACGAGCATCATCGGGATTTCGCGACGAACCAGCCCCCGCTCGGCGCGGAGCGGACGCAAGATCGCGGCGATGCCGAGGATTAGGGCAATGTTAGCGATGTTGCTCCCGATCACGTTCCCTACTGCGAGTGCTTCGCTCTTCTGCACGGCAGCAAGGAGGCTCACCACAAGCTCAGGGGCGGATGTCCCAAAGGCGACTACGGTGAGGCCGATGATCAGTGGACGGATACGCAGCGCGCGGGCGAGCGAAACCGCCCCCTTCACCATCCCCTCGGCCCCGAAGTAGAGCAGAATAAGACCAGCAACAAAAAGAAGTGCCTGAACTGCCATGCTATTCACTTTGGGTTTCGCCTCTCTTCGCCAAAAGCATCTCCCTTAGCACGCTCATCCCGCAGGGCCAGCTTTCGTTGGGAGCTGATCCCTTACCTGTCTACCTTCGTGGCCGTCCCTGAGGTGGCGAGCTCCATTGCTTCTTGCGCGGCTGCCGATTGCATCGTACTCACAAAAGCTTGTCATATCAGCCACGGACCAAGAGTATATGTCAGGACCCACTCTTCACGGCCAATGGAAGGCTTCTGCTGTTGTCTTGCGCCACTCTTCGTGCCACCAGCTTCCCCAATTCGGCAACCACAATGACGCTTATCCCACACAGAAACACAATACCCCAGTCGGAAAGGCCGAGAGCAAACGTGCGAAACGGTCCCTGCAGAAATGGGACATAGAGCAAAGGCAGCGTGAGAAGAAAACTGGAGGCGACACCGCCGAGCAGCCATCTATTCCTGAACACGCCGACTGTGAACAACGACATGCGCTCCGAACGACAATTGAAGCTGTGGAACAGCTGGACCACCACCAACGTGACGAACGTCAGGCATTGTGCTTCCACCAGGTTTCTGCCCGATTGAAGGGCCCCGATAAAAACGCCGAAGGTAACCAGTGCGGTCCACAGCCCGATCCCTGCGATGAAAATCGTCACCGGTCGCGAGAAAACACCTGCCTTGGAACGTCGCGGAGGCCGTCGCATCACGTCGGGAGCGGCGGGATCAACAGCCAGAGCCAGAGCGGGCGGGCCGTCGGTCACCAGATTCACCCACAGGATCTGAAGCGCCACCAGCGGAATTGCAGGCTTGCCCATCAACGTTGTGACAACGAATGCGATCAGCATGAGAAGGACCTCCCCGCTGTTGCTGGCGAGCAGAGACATGAGGAACTTCTTGATGTTGTCGAAGATCCGACGACCCTCCTCTACTGCGGCCACAATTGAAGCAAAGTTGTCATCGGTCAGCACCATCGCACTGGCTTCCTTGCTGACATCCGTGCCGGTAACCCCCATGGCGACGCCGATGTCGGCACGCTTCAACGCCGGGGCGTCGTTGACTCCGTCGCCAGTCATCGCGACAACGTGGCCTTTCTTCTGCAGCGCCTCCACCACACGCATCTTGTGTGCCGGAGATACGCGGGAATAGAGCCGTACTTGCTCGACTTGCCCGTCAAACTCCTCATCGGAGATCTCATCGAGTTGTTTGCCGGTCAGGGTTACGGAGTGCTCGTCCAACAGCCCGAGTTTCTCGGCGACCGATATGGCGGTCAACTCGTTGTCGCCGGTGATTATCACTGAGTTGATCCTAGCCCGGCTGCAGACTTCAACGGCCTGCCTGACCTCCGGGCGAGGAGGATCGATCATGCCGACGAGTCCAAGGAAGACCATGCCCTGCTCCGCAATTTCGGCCGATTCACCGCACGCCAGTGCTTTGTCGGCGAGGCCCAGGACGCGCAGCCCACTTGCGGCCATTGTTTGGCTCTCCCCCAGGATCTGTTCCTTCTCGCTTTGGGGAAGGCCCTGTTCGCTATCGTTTGCATGGACGCAAGTGCACAGGTCGAGGATCAGCTCGGGAGCCCCCTTGGAATAGGCGATCGTTCCGTCGGGTGCCTTGTGAAGTGTCGTCATCCGTTTCCTCTCCGAGGAGAAGGGCACCTCGTTTATTCGTGGATACTGACTTTCGAGCCGTTCCGGATCAATTCCCGCCTTGGCGGCCAATACCACCAGAGCACCTTCGGTGGGGTCGCCGTGAATGGTCCATTTCCCGTCGGCGTTTTGGAGGCGGGCATCGTTGCACAGGGCACCGGCAACAAGCAGCCGCTCGACATGGGCATCTTGTCTTGGATCGATCGTCGCGCCGTCAACTCGATACTCCCCCTCGGGCTCGTATCCCGCGCCGTCGATTTCGACAAGGTGGCCGTTCGCGTAGAGTTGCGTGACCGTCATTTCATTCTGGGTCAACGTGCCTGTCTTGTCCGAACAGATGAAGGTGGTACAGCCGAGGCTCTCCACTGCGGGCAGATGCCGAACGAGGGCGTGGCGCTTTGCCATCCGCTGGACCCCCACAGCGAGAGCGATGGTCACCACCGCGGGCAGCGCCTCGGGAACGGCCGCAACCGCTAGGCTCACCCCCCAGATGAACGCCCCGAGTATCCCCTCAAACATGCCGACGGCGAGCCCGGTGCCAGCGACCACCGCGCAGATCCCCAAGCAGGCGATCCCCAAGATGCGCCCCGCCTTGTCCAAGCTGACTTGCAGAGGAGTCGGCGGCCGTTCTACCGCCTCGAGCATCCCTGCAATCCGGCCGAATTCTGTTGCCATCCCCGTGTCGGTCACCATGGCTTCTCCTCGGCCGTAGATGACCGTGGTCCCGGCGTAGACCATGCTTTTTCGATCGGCAACTTGGGCTTCCTCAGGAATCGCCTCAAGCGTCTTCTCCACGGCCACGGACTCGCCCGTCAATGGGGCTTCGTCCGTCTTGAGATTCATCTGCTCGATGATACGGGCGTCAGCGGGTATGCGATCGCCAACCTGCAGCACAACCACATCGCCGGGGACAACTCCCCTGGCCGGAATCTCTTTCGGCACGCCATCGCGCTTCACCAGTGCAGTCGGCGCCGCCATTCTCTGCAGGGCCTCTAGCGCCCGCTCCGAGCGATACTCCTGGACGAAGCCGAATGCGGCGGCAAATAGGATGATGATGAGAATCAGGGCCGGGTCCCAGATGTCTCCTTCGCCCATCACGGCAAGGATTCCCGAAACGACGGCGGCAACGACAAGGATGACCAAAAGGAAGCTTCTGAATTGCTCAACGATCAGCGTCCAAGACGATTTCTTCTTGCGCGCGGCAAGTTCATTCGCCCCCGCTTGGGCCAGCCGGCGCTCCGCTTCCCCGGTTGTCAGTCCGGCTGCACTTGCCTTAAGCGTTGAGACAACCTCTTCCACAGAGAGGCCATGCCAGCTTCGCGTCGTTTCGACTGTTTCGCCGCGTTTCTCAGGCGCTGTTCTGTTCATCGATCTCAAGTCCGAAGCGTTGTTCTGCCCGACATGATTGGGATGCAGGGATAATACAAAGCACAATCGCAAACTTCATGGTCACAGCATAACCTGACATCTGGAAAGCGCCTGTGCTTCTCAAGCAGACTCACGGCATGAAAGGCGCTGGAGGAGCGACCGAAAAGCATGTACGTCCTCAATCCAACCAGGATGAGCGGAGTCAGGCTATGTGCTGCTGCTTGGCGGAGAGGCTGTCTTCGCCGGCAGAATTTTGCTCGCTTCGAGGAACGTGAGGATACCGTCCACGATACCCTGAGCGATCTGATCTTGGTAGACAGGATCGAGAAGCTTGGCGCGTTCGTCGTTACAGGTGAGGAATCCCACTTCGATCGACGCAGCGGGAAGCGTCGTGTGCCGAAGGTAGAGCTGCTGTGAACGGACCCCCCGGTCCCGTGCCGCCGTGGCCTGTACCACCGCATCCTGTACCGCAGTTGCCAGGATCCAGCTTGGATCATCCGAGGCACGAGTGTCATCCACCCAGGTTTCAACCCCGTGAACCTCGGGGTAGTCGCAGGCATTGACGTGAATCGATAGATAGAGGGCCGCTCCCACTTGATCGGCCAACTGAACGCGATCGGTCTTCTCGACGTAGACGTCCAGCTCTCGAGTCAAGACCGGCGCGAGATCGGGGTGCGCGTCGGCAAGTGCCTTCACGCGGGAGACGATCTCCAAGTTGATGTCCTTTTCCAGGAAGTCACCGACGACAGCCCCCGGATCCCGACCTCCGTGGCCGGGATCAAGAACAAGTGTCACAGCGGGTCTCGCCGGTACCGCGGCCGCGACCTCGACGTTTTCAGGGGAACGACGAAAGGCCCCGGCAAGGACAAGCGAGATCACAACAATGATGACTACAACAACCCCGACAGCCATGGCTCTCTTCATATCATCAGGCTAGCACGTACAGGCAGCTCAGACGCGGCTACCTGTCCAATCCGTGCTACTCATCTGCCGGACGCTCAAGGCCGACACGTGTCCTTCTCTGATCCGCCAACGCGCAGAGCGGAATCGACGGAGAAGCCATCGAAAACTACAAAGGAAGGACCAAAGTCAGGCCCGGGTTATGTGATCCCTTCGCCACCCGTGAACCACCACACCCGTGCAGCCTCCTATCCAATCGGATAGACTCGCACTGGACGGAGAGTGCCTGGATTGAAGAAGACATCGCTGGTCTGGTTGCTGCTCGGAATCATCTGGGGATCGACTTGGCTCTTCATCAAGCTCGGGTTGGAGGATCTTCCTCCGTTTCTGTTTGCCGGTCTGCGTTTCGCCATCGCGTCGGTTTTTCTCTGGGTGATTCTGTGGGTGCGGCATGTTCGCCTTCCAAGGATTCGGCGGGATTGGCTCGTGATGGTCGGCATGGGGTTGCTCACCTTCAGCATGAATTACGGCCTGGTTTACTGGGGCGAGAACCACATCCCGGCCGGGCTCACTTCGATCCTGTTTTCCACCATGCCGCTGTTCGTGCTGCTCTTGGTCCATGTTTTCCTTGCCGATGAGCGCATGACGAGCTGGAGTCTCGGTGGCATCTTGGTGGGGTTGGCTGGGGTAACGCTCATTTTCTCCAAACAATTGCAGCTGGCCGACGTATTGGCGTTCTGGGGGTCGTTGGCCATTCTGGGGGCAGCACTTGCAGCGGCGGTTTCCTCCGTTCTCGTGCGGCGGTTTGCACAGCATCTCGATTCGATGGTGCTGACGACGATCCAAATGACCGCCGGCTGTATCCCGCTTGTTGCCCTGGGTTTGGGTTTGGAAGGCTCGCCCATCCGCTTCCATTGGACGGCAATGGCGTGGACCTCCTTGCTGTACATGGCAATCATTGGCTCCGCGTTGGCATTCGTGCTCCTCTATTGGCTGCTCAAGCAGATCGGTCCGGTGAGGGCAGGGCTGATCATCCCGTTTACAACTGTAGTGGCCGTGCTACTCGGGGTGATTGTCTTGGGAGAGGCGTTCACCTGGCGCACAGGCGTGGGCGGAGCGCTGGTCCTCGTCGGTCTGACGTTGGCGACGCGGAAGGGCGATGCACAACAAGGCTCTTCGACCGCACAATAAGCCAGCGCTGCCGAATTGAAAGCACGAAGGTGTGGACCAGACACGTAAGGTTGTACTATGGAACAAGACAACCTTTAGAGACCCGTTTTCAGATTCGCAGGTCGAGTATCCCAACTGTATTTCGAATATTCAGACTTGACAAAACTTATGAAACATTTATCATTCCCTAGCTGTCAAAAAGGAGAAATCGTGAGCGACAAACAAGAGGCACGGCGGCAGTTCATCGAAGACGCCGGCGACACGCTGGAGGAGCACGGACTACCGCACATGGCAGGCCGAGTCTTGGGTGCACTGATGATCTGTGTGCCGCCGCAGATGTCGATGAATGAGCTGGCGGAGCAGCTGCAAGCAAGCAAGGGATCGATCAGCTCGGCAACGCAGATGCTCCTTCGCCTGGGAATCATCGAGAAGATCAGCATGCCTGGGCATCGGCGGCACTATTACCGCCCTCGCGCCAATCTGTGGTCGGACCTGTTTACACTAAGGACGGAGCACCTTAACAGGCATCACGCACTGGCGGATCAAGGGCTAAGGGCGATCGCGGATGAACCCCTCGAGATGAAGGAACGGCTGTTCGAAATGCAGGTTTTCTTCGACTTTGTCGAGAAGGAGATTCCCGGGTTTGCGCAACGCTGGGAAAAGCAGCGTCCGCAGCTGCTGAAAAAACGATTGGCCTTATACAAATAGAAAGGACGTGCAATGAAATATCGATACGTAGCTTGTACTGTGATGTGCTTCATCCTAGTCGGCATCGGGTTGTCAGCCCAGACGACCGGCCAGACGGATTCGGCGCGCGTCCGTCTCCTGCTCGTCGATGAGACGAAAACGTTCGCCTCCACGATGCGCGTCGGCGCGCTGGCCGGTGCACTGAGGAAGATGGGCCTGTTTGATGTTTCCGTGAAACTGGTGGATGTATTAAGCAGCTACGACGACCCACTGACGACAGAGCAACTGGACCCGGGGCAGGCGCCATTCGACGTGATCGTTGTTCTTCCACGCGGACTCGATGACGGCTTGGTGGGCCAGATCTGGCTTGCAACCGAGGGGCTGGAATCCCTGACGCCAAAGGTGCGCACCGGGGTGGACGCGACCTCGTACATCGTCGATCAGGTTTTCCAAGGGCTCGCCGAGGCGATCGACGTGAGTGAAGATCTGTGGCCCGGTCTCCTCGCAGCGCTGTATCTCAAAGAGGGCTGGCTGCGATGAAGAGAATGTTGAAATCACTGTTTGCATGGACGATCGATCATCCGATCTGGACGATCGGGATCGTTCTCGCCGTGGTCATCGGTTTCACGGCAGCGATCTCCAATCTGTCCATGGAGACCGACTTCCGCGAGTTCATGAGTAAGGACGACCCGGTCATGAAGCTGATGGACGAGGCCGAGGAACGCTACGGCCGCTCGTTCGGCATTTTCGTGATGGTGGTCAATGAAAACGGAATCTTCAACGAGGACACCCTTTCCAAGATTCATCACATGGAGAACGAATTCGAGGCGATTCAGGGAGTCAAGTCCATCTCCAGTCCGCTGTCGGCACAAGTGATCACGGGCACGGAAACTGCACTGAACGTCCAGAAGGCCGCCCAAAAGGGAGAAGTCCCGGCTACGCCGGAGGCGATGGCGGCGTTCCGCGAGCAGATTATGGGAAGCCGCATGCTGAGCGGCAACGTCGTTTCCTCCGACGGAAAGGCGGGAGCGATCTCCATCGAGCTGAAGATCGGCGCCGATGAGGCGGCGGTCACCGAGAAGGTCATTGAGATCGTCAAGCCACTCCAGGGCGGCTCCGATGAGATTTACATCTACGGCGACGCCTACATCGACACGCTGATGAGCGAAGAGATGGGTCGCGACATGCAGATCCTGCTTCCACTAGCGATCTTCATGATCGTGGCCGTCCTGTTCTTGAGCTTTCTCAATCTGCGCGGAGTTCTCATTCCGGTCGCCGTGGTCGTCTTTTCGGTGCTGCTCGCGCTGGGGATCATGGCGCTGGTCGGATTCCCGATGACGATGGTCACGTTCATCGTGCCTGTGTTGCTGCTGGCAATCGGCATCGCCGACGGTATCCACGTCCTCAATCGCTACAACGAGGAAGTGGTCAAGGGCCTGCCGAAACGAAACGCAATCCTGAACACAATGGACGAGATGAAAGGGCCGGTGGTCATGACGTCCCTCACGACCGGAGCCGGCTTCCTGTCGCTTCTTTCTTCGTTCTTCATCCCCCAAAAGCACCTCGGGGTCATCGCGGCGGTGGGTGTGCTGGCGGCAATGGTGTTGTCGCTGGTCCTGATTCCCGCGATCCTGTCGCTGCTCAAGTCACCCAAGGTCAGGCAACAGGAGAAGGGCCTGCGACCGCTGACCCGAGCGCTCCTGGGTTTTGAGCGTTTGGTGATCCGTAGACGCCGAGTGGTGCTGGTTTTCGCTGTGATCGTGCTGGCGGCAATGGTCGCCGGGTTGCCACTCCTGCGGGTCGAAACCTCGAACGAGGAGATGCTGGGCGAGAATCATCCCGCGATCCAGATCATGAAGCTCTCCGATCGGTACTTCTCGGGATCGGCCCAGGTGATGATCGAGATCGATACGCAGAAGCGCGACGGGTTGAAGGATCCGGCGGTGCTGTCCCAAATGCTCGCACTGGAGGAGTTCCTGGAGACAGAGGGGATCACAAAGACGATCTCCCTCACTACTCTGGTGCGGGAGATGAACCAGAAGTTTCACGCCGACGATCCGGCCTACTACGTCATCCCCGAGGACCCGAAGCTCGTGTCACAGCTCCTGCTGCTGTTCACATTCCAAGGCGGCAATCTCGGCGACATGGCGCTCGGCGATTTCTCGGCAGGGACGACCATTGGACTGTATCCGATGCCGTCTACCAGTGAGATGTCCAGACTGTCACGCGAGGTTCAAGGCTATCTGGATGAGCACTTCAACGGCGGAACCGTTGCTCGGGCGCGGATGGTCGGGATGACGGTGATGATGGATCGCATGATGACGAGAATGACCCAGAGCCAGATGATCGGACTGGGCACGACGATCGCCGCGGTGGCGGTGATCGTGATACTCCTGATGGGCTCGATCGTTGCCGGACTAGTCGCCATGATCCCGCTGCTTCTCACCGTGGCGATCAGCATGGGAATCATGGCCTACAGCGGTATACCGCTTGACATCATGACCCTGATGGTCTCAGCGATTGCCGTCGGGATCGGAGTCGATTATTCGATTCACTTCATCTCCCGCTTCCGCCGGGAGTATCGCAGGGATCAGGACGCTCACCGCGCCCTGCAGGGGACAATCCGCACAACAGGACGTGGGATCACCTACAACGCGCTCACCGTGGCACTGGGGTTCTTCATCCTCGTGTTCGCCTCGTTCAAGGGGATCCGGTTCTTCGGCTTGCAGATCGCACTGACCATGGTGATCAGTGCGGTGTCGGCGATCTCGATCATCCCCGCGATCCTCGTGCAGTGGCAGCCGAAGTTTCTGCGACGGCCGGTGTGGGGACAGGAAAAGGAGACAAACTGTGCAGAGAAGGCATCCAACGCTTAAGTCCCCAACAGGGGAGTCAATACTACTAAAGGAGGAAATCCATGCGTAGCAATAGATGGAACAAGATGTTCGGTTGGACACTGATGGCGTTGCTGCTAATCGGCGGCGCTGCCCTCGCACAGGAACTCACAGCCGATGACATCCTCGATCGGATGGAGGCCGAAAGCGATGTGCTCGCCGAAGGAAGCATGATCATACAGATGAGGTTTGACAATGTTTATTCGGACGGCACCACGGCGTCGAATACCTTCGCCGGATTGAGCAAGCCAAACATGTCGCTGATGTATTTCCTCGAGCCCGAGGACGTGCGGGGCACGATCTTCCTGACCCTGGACCCGGAAGCCGAGGGCGCGAACACACGGCTGTGGTTGTATTTGCCTCTTCTCGGCATTCCAAAGGAGCTCGTCTCCGAGGAGGCCCGTGGCGGAAGCTTCGCCGGCAGTTCGATCTCCTACGAGGACATTGGAGGCGATGATCAGCGTGAGGACTACGATGCCGTGCTGATCGGAGAGGAAGTGGTCACCGTCGGCAATGAAGATCGCATCGCGTACGTGATCGAGTCGACGGCCAAACCGGATGCCGATGAGGACATCGTGCGCACGGTGCTGTGGGTGGACAAAGAGAATTTCGTGATGCTCAAGATGGAGGCCTACAACGACCTCGGTAGCCTCGAACAGACATTGAATGTCATCGAGTTGGGTGAATTCGAGGGACATCTGGTGGTCGACGGGATGCACGCCCGCGACGTTCTGGAGGAGAGCGAAACCACGATTACCTTCCTCGAGCGACGCCGACCGGACGGCGAAATCCCCGACGAGGTATTCGACCCCGAAACCTTAGCAAGCTTCGACCCCGCCGCTTGGAGCCTGTAGGCCATAGTTGCGATGCGGACAAAACGGGGCGCTCTCGCGGGCGTCCCGTTCTTTTTTTTGAGAACGCCGAGCTGCCGAGATGACATCGGGAGAGCAGATAAGTTCTTGCTTTAGTATTTGAACAGGTTCTGACCAACAACCTAGAGCGGGCAGAGTGCAACCGTCAATACTGCCGGCAATCGCCGGTTTCTCGCGCCTCACTACTGCTCGGGGCAGGAACAGTCCGCTACGCTTCACGCAACCTTCAGAGCCTGTTCGCAATTCCTTCGCATCGGCCGACTACACTTCCGATTTGCTGTGTGGTCGGTTTGGCTTCAGTATCTATACAACGATAGCTTGGGGGAGGGTGAGGATCGTGCCCGTTTCCCGAAAACAAGGATTGGGGGCAATGCTATGAGACACAAACCCTCGCTGAGTCTGAGCATGTTGCTTGTAGGCCTCTTGGCCGGCCTCACCGGCTGCTTTTTGCTCAATACACCCCCAATAGCCGATTTCACTCGCAGTCCGTCGTTCGGCGGCTCGCCGCTCGCCGTCTTCTTCAACGCGGAAGCCTCCCACGACCCGGACGGCACCATCGCCGCCTACGAATGGAGTTTCGGTGATGGAACAGCCAAATTTGGAGAGACCGCAACCCACACCTACAAGATCGCCGGCACGTATTCAGCCAAGCTCATCGTCACCGACGATCGCGGGGCACGAGACAGCACCGTCCGCGCGATCGTTGTGGAGGAGCCGGACGCAGAGATCCCCGTGGGCACGCAGTTGGGGCAGCGCGCACCGGAGTTCACCCTCGAGGATCTTCAGAACGAGGAAGTTTCCCTGTCCGACTTTCTCGGCAACGTCGTGATCCTCGACTTTTGGGCCAGTTGGTGTCCTCCGTGCCGCTATTCGATGCCGCACCTCGAGAACCTGGGCGCAGGCTATCGTGACCAGGGGTTGGTGGTACTCGGAGTGAACCTGGACGAAAACCGGCAGGACGCGGAGACCTATCTTGAGAACAGCGGCTATTCCAACATCGTCACGGCGTGGAAATCCTACGCCGCCGCGCAGGCGGTAAAGGACCTGTACGGCGTTACAGGCATTCCGCACACGTTCCTCATCGACCGCCAGGGCATCATCCGCTACTCCGACCACCCAATCCGCCTCCGCGACTACCACATCGAGCCGTGGCTATAACGCCACGACCCACAAACTAGCTGGCCTGCGGTTTCCCCCTCTCACCAGTCCAATCCGGAATTCCGAACCACCGAAAAGTGACAGTTCGAATCCCCTCGGCTCCGCATCGCCAGGCTCGAACTGGGAGCTGTGAAGCTTAAACACAGTGCGTTATGGGAACCTCACATTGGGTCACTCAGGTATTCCTGCGAAGGAGAAGGGCGCGACGGTTTCTGGAGGCGAGGCCAGAGAAAGGACGAAGATCGGATGAATCAATCAGTACTTCCATATGAGATAACGATCTATTTCTGTCCTTCGTGTCGTGCTCAC